>NZ_JBIVPJ010000002.1:309888-510433 GCF_044754585.1 Streptomyces sp. NPDC093065
AGGTCTGGGGGACCGCGCGGCTCCGCCGTCGGCGGGTGCGGGCTCACCGTACGGGTGAGCCCGGCGCCCGGTCGTGGTTCAGTCGTTGCGCACGTCCCGCCAGGCCCGGGGGATCGACTCTGCCACGTCGTGTGACCCGGCCGGTGCGCCCTGTGCCGCGAAGCGGCCCGCGAGGCCGTGGAGGTAGGCGCCCACGCTCCCCGCGTCCGTCGCCGACAGGCCCGCGGCGAGGAGCGAACCCGCCAGGCCGGACAGCACGTCCCCGCTGCCGGCCGTGGCGAGCCACGAGGTGCCCGTCGCGTTGACCCGGACGGGGCCGCCCCGCGCACCGGCCACCAGCGTCGTCGAGCCCTTCAGCAGCACCGTCGCCCCGTACCGTGCCGCCAGTTCGCGCACCGCGGCCAGCCGCGAGCCCTCCACCTCCTCCCGGGCCACCCCGAGCAGCGCCGCCGCCTCCCCGGCGTGCGGGGTCATCAGGGTCGGCGCCGTGCGCGCCCGTACCGCGTCCGCGTCGGCCAGCCGCAGGCCGTCCGCGTCGATCAGCACCGGCACCTCGGCCGCCAGCACCTGAGCCACCGTCGCCGCGTCGTCACCGGCCCCCGGTCCGACCACCCACGCCTGGACCCGCCCCGCCCGCTCGGGCCCCTGGTCGGACACGAGCGTCTCCGGGAAACGGGCGATCACCGCGTCCCCCGCCGGACCGACGTACCGCACCGCCCCGGCGCCGCCCCGCAGCGCGCCCGAGACGGCGAGTACGGCAGCGCCCGGATAGCGGGCCGACCCGGCGGCGATGCCGACGACCCCGCGCCGGTACTTGTCGCTCTCCGCCGCCGGCACCGGCAGCAGCCGGGCCACGTCCGCGTGCTGCAACGCCTCCAGTTCCGCCGCCTCGGCGGGCAGCGGCAGGCCGATGTCCACCAGCCGCACCGCCCCGGCGTACTCCCGCGCCGGATCGATCAGCAGCCCCGGCTTGTGCGCCCCGAACGTCACCGTCAGGTCGGCACGCACCACCTCGCCCGGCACCTGCCCGGTGTCCGCGTCGACCCCGCTCGGCAGGTCGACGGCGACCACGGCGGCCCGGGAGCGCGCGGCCGCGTCCGCCAGCGGTACGGCCTCCTCCCGCAGCCCGCCGCTGCCGCCGATCCCGACGATGCCGTCGAGCACCAGGTCGGCCCGTGCGATCCACTCCGGCGCCGTCCCGCCGTTCACCGTGCGGCCGCCCGCGCGCCGCAGTGCCGCCAGGCCGCCGCCGTGCGCCCGCTCCGGCGACAGCAGCACCGCCGTCACGCCCGCGCCCCGCCGGGCCAGCCGAGCGCCCGCGTACAGGGCGTCGCCGCCGTTGTCCCCGCTGCCGGCCAGCAGCACCACCCGGCTGCCGTAGACCCGCCCCGCCACCCGGCCCAGCACCTCCGCGCAGGCGGCGGCCAGCCCGGCCGCGGCCCGCTGCATCAGCGCCCCCTCCGGCAGCCGTGCCATCAGCTCCCGTTCGGCGTTCCTGACCGTTTCCACGCTGTACGCAGTCCGCATGCCGTCGAGTCTTCCCCGTACGCCCGGAACACGCACGGTCCCCCGCTCACCGGAATCCGGCATGGGGGACAGTGGTCCCATGACCGGCGGTGACGACGAGACGGCACAGGTGATGACCTCGCTCGGGACGCGCCTGCGTGCCCTCCGGCAGGCCCGCGGGCTGACCCTGGCCCAGCTCGCCGCCGCCACCGGCATCTCCGTGAGCACCCTGTCCCGGCTGGAGTCCGGGCAGCGCGAGCCGGGGCTGCGGCACCTGCTTCCGCTGGCCCGGGCGCACCGGCTGCCCCTGGACGAACTCGTCGGCTCACGGACCGGCGACCCCCGCGTCCACCCCCGCCCGTTCACCCGGCACGGACAGACGTGGGTCCCGCTCACCCGGAACCCGAACGACGGACTGCACGCCTACAAGCAGATCCTCCCCGCCCCGCCCACCCCGCGGACCGAGTGGACGCCGCGCCCCGAACAGGGGTCGCACGAGGGCCACGAGTGGCTCTACGTCCTCTCCGGCCGGCTGCTCCTCGCCCTCGGCGACCACGACCTCGTCCTGACGGCCGGGGAGACGGCGGAGTTCGACACCCGCGTCCCGCACGGCATCGCCAACGCCGGGGACCGGCCCGTCGAGTGGATCGCCCTCTACGGCGCGCAGGGCGAGCGCATGCACATCCGGGTCCGGCCGACGGGGGACTGAGCACCCCTTCCGGAGCCCCTAGGGCCTGTCTGACAATTCCCGTCTGCCTCGCGACGCCATGCACGCACTCTCGCCGCACCGGGCACCCACCCCCGTACAACCAGTACGAGGGCGTGCGCCCGGCACGCCGAGAGCACGCACCTGACGCCGCGAGGCCGCCCTGCGGGCGGCGACGGGAATCGTCAGACAGGCCCTAGCCCTCCGCGATCACCACCGCCGAGGCGATCCCCGCGTCGTGGCTCAGCGACACGTGCCAGGACGCCACGCCCAGCTCCGCCGCCCGCGCCGCCACCGTCCCCGTCACCCGCAGCCGCGGCTGCCCGCTGTCCTCGACGTACACCTCGGCGTCCGTCCACAGCAGCCCCGCCGGTGCGCCCAGCGCCTTGGCCAGCGCCTCCTTCGCCGCGAAGCGGGCGGCCAGCGAGGCGACGCCCCGGCGCTCCCCGCTCGGCAGCAGCAGCTCGCCCGCCACGAAGAGCCGCCCCGCCAGGGCCGGTGTGCGCTTGAGCGACGCCCCGAACCGCTCGACCTCGGCCACGTCGATCCCGACCCCGATGATGCTCATGCCGGGAACCCTAGCCACTGCCGGGCGGCAACCACCGCCGGGCGGCGTCGGGCGGGGGCGGCCGGGTGCTCTGAGAGACTGGGGGCACGATGAGCGAGACAACTGCTCGGCCGGACGCGGTACTGCGGGCCCGGGCCGAGATCGACCTGGCCGCCCTGCGGGCCAACGTCCGCGCGCTGCGCGAACGGGCCCCCGGGGCGGCTCTCATGGCCGTCGTCAAGGCGGACGCCTACGGTCACGGCGTGTTCCCCTGCGCCCGCGCCGCCGTCGAGGCGGGCGCGACCTGGCTCGGCACGGCTACGCCCCAGGAGGCCCTCGCCCTGCGCTCGGCGGCGGCCGGGCTGCCGGACGACGTACGGATCATGTGCTGGCTGTGGACGCCCGGCGGACCCTGGCGGGAGGCGATCGAGGCGCGTCTCGACGTGTCCGTCAGCGGAATGTGGGCCATGGCGGAGGTCGTCGCGGCGGCCCGGGCGGCCGGCGTCCCCGCCCGCGTGCAGCTCAAGGCCGACACCGGGCTCGGACGCAACGGCTGCCAGCCCGGCGCGGACTGGGAAGAGCTGGTCGGGGCCGCGCTGCGGGCCGAGGGGGAGGGGCTGCTGCGGGTCACCGGGCTCTGGTCCCACTTCGCCTGCGCCGACGAGCCAGGCCACCCCTCCATCGCCGCCCAGCTCACCCGCTTCCGGGAGATGACGGCCTACGCCGAGCAGCAGGGCCTGCGCCCCGAGGTGCGGCACATCGCCAACTCGCCGGCCACCCTCACCCTCCCCGACACCCACTTCGACCTCGTACGGCCCGGCATCGCGATGTACGGCGTCTCGCCCAGCCCCGAGATCGGCACCCCCGCCGACTTCGGACTGCGCCCCGTGATGACGCTGGCCGCGTCCCTGGCCCTGGTCAAGCAGGTCCCCGGCGGTCACGGCGTCAGCTACGGGCACCACTACACCACCCCCGGCGACACCACCCTCGGCCTCGTCCCGCTCGGTTACGCCGACGGAGTCCCGCGCCACGCCTCCGCCACCGGCCCGGTCCTGGTCGACGGCAAGTGGCGCACGGTCGCGGGGCGGATCGCGATGGACCAGTTCGTCGTCGACCTGGGCGGGGACCTGCCCGAGCCGGGCGCGGAGGCCGTGCTGTTCGGACCCGGCGACCGCGGCGAGCCCACCGCCGAGGACTGGGCCCAGGCGGCGGGCACCATCGCGTACGAGATCGTCACCCGGATCGGAACCCGCGTCCCGCGCGTCTACGTCGACGAGTGACGAGGCCGTACCGGCACGCGGTCAGGTGGAACGGCGATCAGCGGCGGGCAGGCGCACAGCGGCCCGGCGAACCCGGCGAAGAGGAGCGGTGCACGTGAGCGAGAGCAACGGGGAGGCCGTCGCGGCGGTCGTCGCCTCCGCCACGGAGGCCGCCGGCGAGGTCGCCGCGGGCGGCTGGCGCCGGGCGACCGGCATCGCCGGGGTCGCGATAGGCGTGGTCGCGGCGGGCGCCGCGGCCGGTGTGGCGATAGAGCGACTCACCGTCGGCCGCGGGATGCGCCAGAAGGCCAGGCTCGCCCTGGACTCGGCCGGCCCGTACGGCGGACTGCGCGGCACCCCCGGCACGGCCCGTGCCGAGGACGGCACCGAGCTGTACTACGAGGTCGACGACCCCGACCCGGAGGCCGACGCCGAGGCCCACCGCGCCCCGCGCCGCAGGCGGCTCTTCGGCCGCCGGGCGCCCGCGCCGGTCACCGTCGTCTTCAGCCACGGCTACTGCCTCAACCAGGACTCCTGGCACTTCCAGCGGGCGGCCCTCAGGGGCGTCGTCCGCACCGTCCACTGGGACCAGCGCAGCCACGGCCGGTCCGGGCGGGGCGTGGCCCAGACCCGGGACGACCGGCCGGTCAGCATCGAGGAACTGGGCCGCGACCTGAAGGCCGTCATCGACGCGGCCGCGCCCGAGGGCCCGATCGTGCTGGTCGGGCACTCCATGGGCGGCATGACCGTGATGGCCCTGGCCGACGCCTTCCCCGACCTGATCAGCGAACGCGTCGTCGGCGTCGCCCTCGTCGGCACGTCGTCCGGGCGGCTCGGCGAGGTCAACTTCGGGCTGCCGGTGGCCGGCGTCAACGCGGTTCGGCGGGTGCTGCCGGGCGTGCTCAGGGCGCTGGGGCAGCGGGCCGAGCTGGTGGAGAAGGGGCGGCGGGCGACGGCCGACCTGTTCGCCGGAATCATCAAGCGGTACTCGTTCGCGTCCCGGGACGTCGACCCGGCCGTGGCCCGGTTCGCCGAGCGGATGATCGAGTCGACGCCGATCGACGTCGTCGCCGAGTACTACCCGGCCTTCAACGACCACGACAAGACCGCGGCCCTCGCCCGCTTCGCCGGGCTCCCGGTGCTGGTCCTGGCCGGGGTGCGGGACCTGGTGACGCCGAGCGAGCACAGCGAGGCCATCGCCGACCTGCTGCCGGACGCGGAACTGGTGCTGGTCCCGGACGCGGGGCACCTGGTGATGCTGGAGCACCCGGAGCTGGTCACGGACCGCCTCGCCGATCTGCTCGCCCGCGCGGGCGCGGTGCCGGCAGCGGCTACCGTGGACGGCTATGGAAGCACCAGCAGCAGCGCAGGGCCCGGCTGACCCGTCCGGGTCCGCCGGGGCGTCCGGCTCCTCCGGGGCCTCGGAGCACGCCCCCGACGTCGAGATCACCGTCACCTCACCCGAGCAGATGCGGGAACTGGGCCGCAGGCTCGCCAAACTGCTGCGCGCCGGTGACCTGGTGATGCTCAGCGGTGAGCTGGGCGCGGGCAAGACGACCCTGGCCCGCGGACTCGGCGAGGGTCTCGGCGTGCGCGGCGCCGTCACCTCCCCGACCTTCGTGATCGCCCGCGTGCACCCCTCGCTCGGTGACGGCCCGCCGCTCGTCCACGTCGACGCCTACCGGCTGTCCGGCGGGCTGGACGAGATGGAGGACCTCGACCTCGACGTCTCCCTGTCCGACTCGGTGATCGTGGTCGAGTGGGGCGAGGGAAAGGTCGAGGAGCTGACCGAGGACCGGCTGCGGGTCCGGATCGAGCGGGCCGTCGGCGACACCACCGACGAGGTGCGGCACGTGACGGTGACCGGTCTCGGCGCGCGGTGGGCCACGGCCGACGTGAGCGTCCTCGCGGGCTGAGCCGCCCGGCACGGCCCTCGCGCGGGATTTTCCGACAAGGCGTCGGCAAAAGATTGCGTTCCGGGTCTTGCGCGTGGTCACATGGTACTCAGCTCGTAGTTAGGCATGCCTTACTACGCCGCCCCCGAGCTTCAGGAGGCGTCCATGTCGTCCATGTCCCAGGCCCGGCCGCCCGCGCCCACCGCGGTGTCGATGCGCGACCTGCTCGCCTCCTGTGCCGCCGCGGCCGCGGTCTCGACACCGCCCCGCGCGCCCGAGCCGGAGACCCGCCGCCCGGCCCGCGACCAGGACGGCCCTGACCACCGTGACGGCCGCGACCACCGTGAGGCCGCCTGACGCCTCCGCGTCCCGCGCGCCGTCAGGGGACGACGACGACCTGCCGTCCGATCGTCGCGAACTTCCACATCGCGTCGCCGTCCGCGCGCGACTCGCGGATGCCGCCGGTGCGCTGGTCCGGGTCGGGCTTCGCGGTCGAGCCGTCGACCGCCGCGCTGAACCCGACGGCCACGCCCTCGGCGCTGGTGAAGCGCACCACGTGTTCCACCGGGACGCCGTCGGACCCGGTGATCCGGTTGGATCGGGACGTGACCGTGTAAGCGCCCGGCGCCGGGTCGACCGTGCTGGGCGTGACCTCGTAGGTGCGCCGGACCTTGTTCCCCGGGCCGACCAGCCACACGCGGTCGTCGTCCACCGAGTACACCACCCGTTCACCCGTACCGGACCCCGCGGGCAGGGCGTCGGGGTGCCGCCGGTCGCGCGGTGCCTTGACGGCGCCCGGGGCGGGGCTGCTGGTCGCCCGGGTGCGGTCGAGGCCGGCCGGGGCGCCGACGGACGCCTGGTGGGCGAGGACGCCGATCGTCACGAGGGCCGCCGCGACGAGGCCGGTGACGATACCGGCGCTGCTGCTTGCCATGGCGACCACCTCGTCGTCGTAACTTGTGCGTCCTGCGTGCTGCGTCCTGCGCCCTGCGTGCGCACCCCGGGGCGACGGTAGCAGTACGTGAGCGAGTGAACGCGGTGCGCGACACGAGGCGGTCGGGTCGGGCCGGCGAGTGACCCCGGGGTTGTCCACAGGGCGTCCGACGCGGGCCGCGCGGCGCCGTAGGCTGTTTGCGTGCTCTTGCTCGCTCTGGATACCGCCACGCCCGCCGTGACCGTCGCGCTGCACGACGGTACGGACGTCATCGCCTCGTCGAGCCAGGTCGACGCACGCCGGCACGGTGAGCTGCTGCTGCCCGCCGTCGACCGGGTGCTCGCCGAGGCCGGCCTGCGGCTCGACGCCGTCACCGCCGTCGTCGCCGGTACCGGCCCCGGCCCGTACACCGGTCTGCGCGTCGGCCTGATGACCGCGGACGCCTTCGGACTCGCGCTCGGCGTGCCCGTGCACGGCGTGTGCACGCTGCACGCCCTCGCGTTCGCCGCCGACCTGGAGGGCCCCTTCGTGGTGGCGACCGACGCCCGCCGCAAAGAGGTCTACTGGGCGCGTTACGCCGACTCCCGCACCCGCCTCACCGACCCGGCGGTCGACCGCCCCGCCGACATCGCCGAGCGGGTGGCCGGCCTCCCGGCCGTCGGCGCGGGCGCGCTGCTCTACCCGGACACCTTCCCCCGGGCGCACGAACCGGAGCACGTGTCCGCCGCGGCCCTGGCCCGGCTGGCCGCCGGGAAGCTCGCCGCGGGGGAGGAGCTGCCCGCCCCCCGGCCGCTGTACCTGCGCAGGCCCGACGCCCAGGTCCCCAAGAACTACAAGGTGGTCACCCCCAAGTGACCGAGTCAGCCACCGCCGAGTCCGCACCCGCCGTACTGCGCGAGATGCGCTGGTGGGACATCGACCCCGTGCTCCGCATGGAGCGTGAGCTGTTCCCGGAGGACGCCTGGTCGCGGGGGATGTTCTGGTCCGAGCTGGCGCACGCGCGCGGTCCGGGGGCGACCCGGCGGTACCTGGTCGCCGAGGACGGCGGCCGGGTCGTCGGCTACGCGGGCCTGGTCACCTCCGGGGAGCAGGCCGACGTGCAGACCATCGCCGTGGCCCGCGAGCACTGGGGCACCGGCCTCGGCGCCCGGCTGCTGACCGAACTGCTGCGCGCGGCGACCGACTTCGAGTGCACCGAGGTGCTGCTCGAGTGCCGGGTGGACAACACCCGCGCCCAGCGGCTGTACGAGCGCTTCGGCTTCGAGCCCATCGGCTTCAGACGCGGCTACTACCAGCCGGGGAACGTGGACGCCCTGGTGATGCGCCTGACCGACCCCTCCACCTCCGTACCGGGAACCGAACGAGGAACCGACAACCATGGCTGACTCACGCGACGAGCCTCTCGTCCTGGGGATCGAGACCTCCTGCGACGAGACCGGCGTCGGTGTCGTGCGCGGCACCACCCTGCTGGCCGACGCCGTCGCGTCCAGCGTCGACGAGCACGCCCGCTTCGGCGGCGTCGTCCCGGAGGTGGCCAGCCGCGCCCACCTGGAGGCGATGGTGCCGACCGTCGACCGCGCCCTCAAGGAGGCGGGGGTGAGCGCGCGCGACCTCGACGGCATCGCCGTCACCGCCGGACCCGGCCTCGCCGGCGCCCTGCTGGTCGGCGTCTCGGCGGCGAAGGCGTACGCCTACGCGCTCGGCAAGCCCCTGTACGGCGTCAACCACCTCGCCTCGCACATCTGCGTCGACCAGCTCGAACACGGCGCGCTGCCCGAGCCGACGATGGCCCTGCTGGTCTCCGGCGGGCACTCGTCCCTGCTGCTGTCCACGGACATCACCTCGGACGTCCGCCCCCTCGGCGCCACCATCGACGACGCGGCCGGCGAGGCCTTCGACAAGATCGCCCGCGTGCTGAACCTGGGCTTCCCGGGCGGCCCGGTCATCGACCGGTACGCGCGCGAGGGCGACCCGGACGCGATCGCCTTCCCGCGCGGTCTGACCGGTCCGCGCGACCCGGCGTACGACTTCTCCTTCTCCGGGCTGAAGACGGCGGTGGCGCGCTGGATCGAGGCCAAGCGGGCGGCGGGGGAGGAGGTGCCGGTGCGCGACGTGTCGGCCTCCTTCCAGGAGGCGGTGGTGGACGTGCTGACCCGCAAGGCGGTGCGCGCCTGCAAGGACGAGGGCGTTGACCACCTGATGATCGGCGGCGGCGTGGCGGCCAACTCCCGGCTGCGGGCGCTCGCCCGGGAGCGCTGCGAGGCGGCCGGCATCCGGCTGCGCGTGCCGCGCCCCAAGCTGTGCACGGACAACGGCGCGATGGTGGCCGCGCTCGGCGCCGAGATGGTCGCCCGCAACCGGGCCGCCTCCGACTGGGACCTCTCGGCCGACTCCTCCCTCCCGGTGACGGAGCCGCACGTGCCGGGGCACGGTCACCCGCACGACCACGACCACGGACCCGGACACCACGGTCACGACCACGTCCACGAAGTCAGCAAGGAGAATCTGTACTCGTGACCGTCGCGCTGATGTGGGAGGCGCGGGCCCGTCCCGGCCGGGGCGAGGAGCTGCTCGCCTGGGTGCGCGCGCAGCCACTCGCCGGCGCCCCGGCCCGCCGGGAGACCCTGCGGGCCCCGCAGGACCGCGTCCTCGTCATCACCTGGTGGGACGCCGCGTACGACGCCGAACTCCCGGAACTGCCCGAACCGGAGGAGGGCCTGGTGACGCGGGCGGTGCACCGGTGGCGGTTCGAGTCGGCCGACGACGACCGGCAGGGCGAATGATTCGGCGTTCTCGTCGAATGTTCCGATGGGTTTCGGCCCGTCAGCCCCTTCGTCAGGCGGCCCCATGGGGTTACGATCGCCGCCATGACATCCCCGCAGCCCGCTGAAACCCCGACGCGAAAGCGGTCCGCGCAGACCGCGACCCTCGCCGAGATCGCGCGTGAGGCCGGCGTGTCGGCGCCGACTGTTTCGAAGGTGCTCAATGGCCGTGCCGACGTCGCCCCGTCGACACGGGCCCGCGTCGAGGAGCTGCTGCGCGTACACGGCTACCGGCGCAGGCGGGCGGAGTCGTCCCGGTCGCCCCTGATCGACCTGGTCTTCCACGAGCTGGAGAGCGCCTGGGCGATGGAGGTCATCCGGGGCGTGGAGAACGTGGCCCGGGACACCGGGCTCAGCGTCGTGCTCTCCGAGAGCGCGGGCCGCCTCACGCCCGGCCGGACCTGGGCCGACCAGGTCGCCGCCCGCCGCCCGCACGGCGTGATCCTCGTCCTGTCCGGCCTCGACGAGTCCCAGCGGGCCCTGCTCACCAGCCGTTCCATCCCGTTCGTGGTGATGGACCCGGCCGGCGACCCCGGCGCCGACGTGCCGTCCATCGGCGCCACCAACTGGCAGGGTGGACTCGCCGCCACCCGGCACCTGGTCGACCTCGGCCACACCCGCATCGGCGCGATCAGCGGACCCACCCGCATGATGTGCAGCCGCGCCCGCATCGACGGCTACCGGGCCGCCCTGGAGACGGCGGGCCTGCCGGTCGACCCCGGCCTGATCGCGACCGGCGACTTCCACCACGAGGCCGGCTACCGGCAGGGCCTGGAACTGCTGCGCCGCCCGGACCGGCCGACCGCCGTCTTCGCCGGCAACGACCTCCAGGCGCTCGGGCTGTACGAGGCCGCGCGCGAGCTGGGGCTGCGCATCCCCCAGGACCTGAGCGTGGTGGGGTTCGACGACCTGCCGGTGGCCCGCTGGGTGGGGCCGCCGCTGACGACCGTACGGCAGCCGCTGATGGAGATGGCCGAGGCGGCGGCCCGGCTGGTCCTGGACCTCGGGCGGGACGAGGGCTCCCCGACCGCGACCCGCGTGGAGCTGGCCACCAGCCTGGAGGTGCGCAGCAGTACGGCGCCTCCCCGGGAGGCGTAGCCCGCCCCAGGCGCCTCTCCGTGCCGCCCGCGCGCACGCGACGTTCGCCGGTCTCCGAAGTCTGAGAATTTCCGCAGAAGCCCGGCCCACCTGTTCCAGTTTCAATAATTCGGACTTATGTTCCTTCCGGCGGGGCATTCGGGTGGGGACGCGAACGAGACGGGCGGGGCGGGGGCTGACGCATGGCGGCGCGGGGCGGGCAGGGCGAGCGGGACGGCCGCCGGAGGGGGCTCAGGGCGGCCGGCCTGGCCCTGACCGGCGCCCTGCTGCTCGGCGCCGGGGCGGCGGGCTGGGCCTACCTCCACCTGAACGGCAACATCAAGAGCGTCGACATCAACGGCGCGCTCGGCGACGACCGCCCCGCCCGCCCGGTCACCGTCCCCTCCGCCTCGCCCTCCGCGTCCCCGGTGCCCACCGGTGCCCTGAACCTCCTCGTCCTCGGCTCCGACTCGCGCAGCGGCGAGGAGAACCAGGAGCTGGGCGGCGGCGACAGCGGGGGTGCCCGCTCGGACACGGCGATGGTCGTCCACCTCGACGCTGGCCGTACCGCCGCCACCGTCGTCAGCATCCCGCGCGACACGCTCGTCGAGCGGCCCTCGTGCCCGCTGCCGTCCGGCGGGACGACCCGCGAGGCGAGCGGCGCGATGTTCAACACCGCCTACGAACTGGGCGGCCCGGTCTGCGCCGTGAAGACCGTCGAGTCGCTCACCGGGGTCCGCATGGACCACTACGTCGAGGTCGACTTCTCCGGCTTCGCCGACCTGGTCGACGCGCTCGGCGGGGTCACCGTCACCACGGACGTCGACATCGACGACGACAAGAGCCACCTGCGCCTGGACGCCGGCACCCACCACCTCGACGGCACCGAGGCCCTCGGCCTGGCCCGCACCCGGTACGGGCTGGAGGGCGGCAGCGACCTCGCCCGGATAGAGCTCCAGCACAAGCTCGTCAAGGCGCTCCTCGAACAGATCTCCGCCACCGACCTGCTCACCGACCCCGCACGCCTCTACCAGGTCGCCGACGCGCTCACCGGCAGCCTCACCACCGACACCGGCCTCGACTCGCTCGGCGAGCTGGTGAACCTGGGCCGCAGCCTCGGAGGCCTGGAGGCGGACGAGGTACGCACGCTGACGATGCCGGTACGGCCGGCCCCCTCCGACCCCAACCGGGTGGTGGCGGACGAGCCCGGCGCCGCCGACCTGTGGGAATCACTGCGCTGAGCAGATCCGGAGCGGTCCGGCGAAAATGCCCGGAAGAATCTCGTGCCGCGTGTCGATCCACGGCCGGCCCGTTCGACGCAAAGGGTGAGAGGCCGGGGACAGCCCCGGTCGCCGTACCACCCCGAGGAGTCACCATGCCCCGCTACCTTTCCCTGATCCGCATCGAGGAGAGCGACGCCGTGCCCGACGGCCCCAGCCCCGAGCTGGTGCAGCGGATGGAGAAGCTGATGGACGAGATGACCAAGGCCGGCGTGCTGCTCGACACGGCCGGCCTGACCCCGACCGCCCAGGGCACCCGCGTCCACTACGAGGGCGGTCGGCTCTCCGTCACCGACGGTCCCTTCACCGAGTCCAAGGAGGTCATCGGCGGCTACTCGCTCCTCCAGGCCAAGGACATGGCCGAGGCGGTCGAGTGGACCAAGCGGTTCCTGAAGGTGCACGAGGAGCACTGGACGGTGACCTGCGAGGTCCGGGAGCTGATGGAGGGCTGAGTCCCGTTTTGCCCCCGCGGCCCGAGGGTGTTGCATGGTGGGTTGTGGAACCGCAGCCCACCGCAGCCCTCGAAACCGTTTTCCGGCTCGAGTCGCCCCGCGTCATCGCCGGTGTCGCCCGGCTGGTCCGGGACGTCGGCATCGCCGAGGAGCTCACCCAGGACGCCCTGGTCGCCGCTCTGGAGCAGTGGCCCAGGGAGGGTGTGCCCGACAACCCGGGCGCCTGGCTCATGGCCACCGCCCGCCACCGCGCCGTCGACCTGATCCGGCGCCGGGAGAACTACGCCCGCAAGCTCGCGGAGATCGGCCGGGACCTGCCCGCCTCGACGCCCCCGCCCGAGGAGCCCGCCGGCCCGGAGGACATCGACGACGACCTGCTGCGGCTGGTCTTCACCGCCTGCCACCCGGTGCTGTCCGCCGAGGCCCGCATCGCCCTCACCCTCCGCCTGCTCGGCGGCCTGACCACACCCGAGATCGCCCGCGCCTGCCTCGTGCCCGAGCCGACGGTCGCGCAGCGCATCGTGCGCGCCAAGCGCACCCTGGCCCGGAAGAACGTCGCCTTCGAGGTGCCGTACGGACCGGACCGCGAGGCCCGTCTCGGCTCGGTCCTGGAGGTCATCTACCTGATCTTCAACGAGGGCTACGCGGCCACCGCGGGCGACGACTGGCTCCGCCCCGGCCTGTGCGAGGACGCCCTGCGACTGGCCCGTGTCCTGTCCGCCCTGATGCCGAAGGAACCCGAGGTGCACGGCCTGACCGCGCTGCTGGAGTTCCAGTCCTCCCGCACCGCCGCCCGCACCGCCCCCGACGGCGAGCCGGTGCTGCTGCGGGACCAGAACCGCCACCGCTGGAACCGCCTGCTCATCGCCCGCGGCATCACCGCACTCGGCCACGCCCACGCCGCCGCCGGCTCCGCCGCCCCGGGCCCGTACGCCCTCCAGGCCGCGATCGCCGCCTGCCACGCGACGGCCCACACGTACGAGGAGACCGACTGGCCGCGCATCGCCGCCCTCTACGGCCTGCTCGCGGCCCGCACCCCGTCCCCGGTCGTCGAACTCAACCGTGCGGTCGCCGTCTCGATGGCCGAGGGCCCGGCCCCGGCGCTCGCCCTCGTCGACGCCCTCGCCGCCGAACCGGCCCTGCGCGACTACCACCTGCTCCCCAGCGTCCGGGGCGACCTCCTGCTCCGCCTGGGCCGCGGGGCCGAGGCGCGCACGGAGTTCGAACGGGCCGCGTCCCTGACCCGCAACGCACGCGAACGCGCACTCCTGCTGCGCCGGGCCCGGGAGACGGAGGCCCGCTAGCCGTCCCGGCGGACGGGGTGCCCGATCAGCATCGTGGGTGCCCCCGCGACCCGCGTCAGGAACACGGTCGCGGCGTTCGGCCCCTGCGGTTTGACCTTCTTCCGCAGCTCCTCCGGCTCGACCGCCGAGCCCCGCTTCTTCACCGTCAGGGTGCCGACCCCGCGCTCCCGCAGCAGCGCCTTCAGCTTCTTCACGTTGAACGGCATCCGGTCGGTGATCTCGTACGCCGTGGCGTACGGCGTGCGGTGCGCTTCGTCGGCGGTGACGTAGGCGATGGTCGCATCGATCAGGCCACCCTCCACTTCTTCGGCCACCTCGGCGACGAGGTGGGCGCGGATGACGGCGCCGTCCGGCTCGTACAGGTACCTCCCCACCGGCCGGACCCCGGGGTCCGGGAGCATGGTCTCGGGCGTCACGCGGATCCCCGCGCCGGCGGGCAGCAGCGTCGCCCGCCGTGCCCCCGGCGTCACGTCCCGGCCGAACCACAACACGGCCTCCTTCACGTCCCCTCCGTCCGAGACCCACTCGGCCGTCGCCTCCGGGGGGATCGCCTCGTGCGGAATGCCGGGCGCGATCTTCAGCAGGCCGAGCGGTGCCCCGAGCGCGGCGGACACGGCCCAGGACAGGGGCGGGGAGTAGGCCTCCGGATCGAAGATCCGGCCGCGCTTGGAGGAACGCCTGGCGGGGTCGACGAACACGGCGTCGTATCCGGCCGTGTCCACTTCTGCCACGTCGGCCTCGCGCACCTCGATCAGGTCGGCGAGCCCGAGGGCGTCGGCGTTGGCACGGGCCGCCGCGGCCGTGACCGGGTCGCGGTCGACGGCGAGGACCCGGATCCCGGCGCGGGCCAGCGCGATCGCGTCGCCGCCGATCCCGCAGCACAGATCGGCGACGGACCGCACGCCGGCTGCCCGGAGGCACTCCGCCCGGTAGGCCGCCACACTCCCCCGCGTCGACTGCTCGACCCCGTTGGGCGTGAAGAACATCCGCCCGGCGTCCTCGGCCCCGAACTTCGCCACCGCCCGCTGCCGCAGCCGCGCCTGCCCGAGCGCGGCCGACACCAGCTCGGCGGGGTGGGTGCGCCGCAGCCGGGTGGCGACCGCCAACTCCCGCGCGGGGTCGGTGTCGCGCACCTCGTCGAGCAGCGCGCGGCCTTCGGGGGCGAGCAGGGCGAGGAGGGAGTCCAGGTCGTTCACCGCCTCATTGTGGGCCAGTCGGTGGATGGTGCGCTCCCGGCGAGGTGTCGGACCGGGTTCGACGGCCGGCGGCTGCGAGGATCCGGCACCATGCGAGAAGTCGTACAAAATGACAAAAGTCGGGCGTCGCGTGGCGCGTCCCGGGCATCCGGTCCCGCACTGCACAGGGCACGCCGCAGAGCACTTCGCCGGCGCGGAGCGACCGCCACCGCCGTCCTCGCCGTCGCCGCCCTCGCCGGCGGCTGCGCGCAGGGCGACGACCACGGGGTGCGGGGCGCGGCCGGCCAGCAGGCCCCGAAGGCGCCCCCGGCCCGGGCGGTGGACGGTGCGGCCAAGGCGCGCGAGGCCCGGGCTGCCCTGGTCGCCGCCGCCAAGCGCTGGGACCTCAAGAAGGTCCCGCTGACGGCACCCGCGCCCCCCGGGAAGAAGCCGGAGATCAAGGCCCGGGAGGGCTTCGAGGTCGACGGCCAGGAGACGGAGAACCTCCCGCCGGTCTTCACCACGGTCCCCACCAAGGAGAAGATCGTCTTCCTCACCATCGACGACGGTTCCAACAAGGACCCGGAGTTCCTGAAGATGATGAGCGAGCTGAAGATCCCGTACACCGTCTTCCTCACCGACGAGGAGATCAAGGACGACTACGGCTACTTCAAGAAGATGCAGGCCCGAGGCATCACCCTCAACAACCACACCCTGAGCCACCCCTACCTCCCCGGGCTCTCCTACGAGGAGCAGAAGCGCGAGATCTGTGGCATGCAGGACGTGATGGAGAAGCACTACGGCAAGCGCCCCGCCCTCTTCCGCCCGCCCTACGGCAACTACAACCACGACACCCTGCGCGCGGCCAAGTCCTGCGGCATCAAGTACGCCCCGATCTGGAGCGAGGAGGTGTACGTCGACCACTGGGAGTACCGCGAGTGGGACCAGGACCTGCACCCCGGCGACATCGTCCTCACCCACTTCCGGGGCAAGAGCGACTGGGACGGCACGATGACCGACATGGTCCGCCGCTTCCTGGACCGGATCACCGCCGACGGGTACGCGGTGGCCCGCCTGGAGGACTACCTGTGAGGCGGGGGCGGTTCCGCCCGGCCGGCGCCGCCCTGGCAGCCCTCCTGCTCCCGCTGCTCCCGCTCACCGGCTGCGACCGGCCCGCCGCCCCCGCCGAACGCGCGGCGGCCGGGAACCCCGCCCAGGACGCCGGCCAGGGACGGCAGCTGCCGCCGGTCGTGGACCACGTCCGCACCGACGACCCGGTCGTCTTCCTCACCTACGACGACAGCGCCGAGCGCGACCCCGCCTTCGCCGCGCTGATCCGCGAACGGCGGCTCCCGGTCACCCTGTTCCTCACCGACACCGTCGCCGGACCGGTGTACGGCGACCTCGCCCGGCTGCGCCCGTTCGGCGCGAGCCTGCAGAACCACACCCTCGACCACCGCTCCCTGCGTGGCCTGCCCTACGCCGGCCAGCGGGCCGAGATCTGCGGCCAGCAGACCAAGCTCAAGTCACGCTTCGGCGTCCGCGCCCACCTCTTCCGCCCGCCGCACGGCGGCTACGACACCACCAC
This sequence comes from Streptomyces sp. NPDC093065, assembly GCF_044754585.1. Taxonomy (NCBI): domain Bacteria; kingdom Bacillati; phylum Actinomycetota; class Actinomycetes; order Kitasatosporales; family Streptomycetaceae; genus Streptomyces; species Streptomyces sp. NPDC093065. The sequence goes on from NZ_JBIVPJ010000002.1 coordinate 326,434, forward strand.
CCTGCGCGCCGCCGCCGACTGCGGCATCACGGCCCTGGTCCTGTGGCGCGCCGCCCTCGACGCCGGGGGCGACCTCACCTACGCCGGCGGCGGCGACCACCGCCTCCACCCCGGCGACGTCGTGGCCGTGGACCCGGACGACGCGACGGCCGCGAACCTGGCGGCCCGCACGGAACGTCTGCTGGAGACGATCGAGGAGCAGGGGCTGAGGGTGGGCAACCTGGAAAAATACCTTTAGTCACAGCCCGTCCGGCGTTCGAGGACGAGGCCGTTCAGGCCGAAGCGGGGGTCTGGGGGGGGGCAGCCCCCAGCGGCGCCCACACCCGCGCAGGGTGCCTCCACGAACCGGTGTTCACCCGAAAACCCCGCCGACGCGCCGCCGGCATTGGCACTCCGCTTGACCGAGTGCTAATCGCGGTCATAGTCTCGGGTCTGGCACTCCCCACCGGAGAGTGCCAACAAAGCGACGGGCAGGTCCGGCACCCGCGACGACGGATCGACCTGGTCGCCACCTCAGACAGTTAACCCCGTGAGATCTCCGAAGGGGGAGGTCGGATCGTGACGACCGCCAGCTCCAAGGTTGCCATCAAGCCGCTCGAGGACCGCATCGTGGTCCAGCCGCTCGACGCCGAGCAGACCACGGCTTCGGGCCTGGTCATTCCGGACACCGCCAAGGAGAAGCCCCAGGAGGGCGTCGTCCTGGCCGTGGGCCCGGGCCGCTTCGAGGACGGCAACCGTCTTCCGCTCGACGTCAGCGTCGGCGACGTCGTGCTCTACAGCAAGTACGGCGGCACCGAGGTGAAGTACAACGGCGAGGAGTACCTCGTCCTCTCGGCCCGCGACGTGCTCGCGATCGTCGAGAAGTAGTTCACCCGAAGCACCTTGCTTTCCAGCTGCGCCCCTGGCTCCCGCGACCATAAAAAGCCGGGCGTCGGGGGCGCAGTTGCCGTATAACCCCAAGATTTCCGGAAGAGGGCTCACGCTCCCATGGCGAAGATCCTGAAGTTCGACGAGGACGCCCGTCGCGCCCTCGAGCGCGGCGTCAACAAGCTCGCCGACACGGTGAAGGTGACGATCGGCCCCAAGGGCCGCAACGTCGTCATCGACAAGAAGTTCGGCGCCCCCACCATCACCAACGACGGCGTCACCATCGCCCGCGAGGTCGAGGTCGAGGACCCGTACGAGAACCTCGGCGCCCAGCTGGTGAAGGAGGTGGCGACCAAGACCAACGACATCGCGGGTGACGGCACCACCACCGCCACCGTGCTCGCCCAGGCGCTCGTGCGCGAGGGCCTGAAGAACGTCGCCGCGGGTGCCTCCCCGGCGCTGCTCAAGAAGGGCATCGACGCCGCCGTCAAGGCCGTCTCCGAGGACCTCCTCGCCACCGCCCGCCCGATCGACGAGAAGTCCGACATCGCCGCCGTGGCCGCGCTGTCCGCCCAGGACCAGCAGGTCGGCGAGCTGATCGCCGAGGCGATGGACAAGGTCGGCAAGGACGGTGTCATCACCGTCGAGGAGTCCAACACCTTCGGTCTGGAGCTGGACTTCACCGAGGGCATGGCCTTCGACAAGGGCTACCTGTCGCCGTACTTCGTGACGGACCAGGAGCGCATGGAGGCCGTCCTCGACGACCCGTACATCCTGATCAACCAGGGCAAGATCTCCTCCATCGCGGACCTGCTGCCGCTGCTGGAGAAGGTCATCCAGGCGAACGCCTCCAAGCCGCTGCTGATCATCGCCGAGGACCTGGAGGGCGAGGCGCTCTCCACCCTCGTCGTCAACAAGATCCGCGGCACCTTCAACGCGGTGGCCGTCAAGGCCCCCGGCTTCGGCGACCGCCGCAAGGCGATGCTGCAGGACATGGCCGTCCTCACCGGTGCCACGGTCATCTCCGAGGAGGTCGGCCTCAAGCTCGACCAGGTCGGCCTGGACGTGCTCGGCACCGCCCGCCGCATCACCGTCACCAAGGACGACACCACCATCGTCGACGGTGCCGGCAAGCGCGACGAGGTCGAGGGCCGCATCGCCCAGATCAAGGCCGAGATCGAGTCCACGGACTCCGACTGGGACCGCGAGAAGCTCCAGGAGCGCCTCGCGAAGCTGGCCGGCGGCGTGTGCGTGATCAAGGTCGGCGCCGCCACCGAGGTGGAGCTGAAGGAGCGCAAGCACCGTCTGGAGGACGCCATCTCCGCGACCCGCGCCGCGGTCGAGGAGGGCATCGTCTCCGGTGGTGGCTCCGCGCTGGTCCACGCCGTCAAGGTGCTGGAGGGCAACCTCGGCAAGACCGGCGACGAGGCCACCGGTGTCGCGGTCGTCCGCCGCGCCGCCGTCGAGCCGCTGCGCTGGATCGCCGAGAACGCCGGCCTGGAGGGCTACGTCATCACCTCCAAGGTCGCCGAGCTCGACAAGGGCCAGGGCTTCAACGCCGCCACCGGCGAGTACGGCGACCTGGTCAAGGCCGGCGTCATCGACCCGGTGAAGGTCACCCGCTCCGCCCTGGAGAACGCCGCCTCCATCGCCTCCCTCCTGCTGACGACCGAGACCCTGGTCGTCGAGAAGAAGGAAGAGGAAGAGCCGGCCGCCGCGGGCCACGGCCACGGCCACGCCCACTGAGCGACACGCTCGTAGAAGGGCCCGGCATCCCGGTGGATGCCGGGCCCTTCCCGTCCCGACACCCATGCCGGGGATCCCGCCCGGCGAGGTGTGCACCGGCCGCGAGCTGGAGCGGCACAGCGAAGAGGGCCGGGGCGTACCCGCGTCCGACGCCCTTCCGGAGCGGGTCCGGGCGCACTTCTCGGTGATCGAGGCCGAGGGCTTCCGCGAACCGGCCGCAGGCCGGAGTGCCGTGTTCTCGGCCGGGCGGGCCGAGCGGGCCGAGTACCAGTGGCGCGCCGTGTGCGTCCGGCCGAAGACGGCCACGGACCGCCGTCCGGACGAAGCGGACGGGCACCGGCCGGGCTACGCGTCCGGTCTGCACATCGCCCACGACTCCTGACGCGCGCGCCGGTTCTCCGCATCTGTACGGGTGCGGAGATCCGGTTGACGGCTGACTCGGCCACGCGCACCGGGCGTGCCGGCGTCCGGGCGTGCCGAGCGCGTCCGGACGCCGCCCGCCACGACGGCCCGGTCACGTCGTCGCGCAGCCGCACGAAACGGTCGTCGACGATCCGGTGCCGCGGGACGACGGACGGAAGGGACGCGGCGAGCGTGGCATTGGCCAAGACGTCCTCGATCAGCAGGGCCCGTTCAGTGCCTGCTGGGACGCGCGTTCGGTCCGGGTGCGAACCGCTCGTCGAGTCGGCGGCGCCGGTCATGCGCCCGCCCGCTCGGCCGGTGGCAGGCGTTCGGCACCTGTCGGGGCGGTCGGACCGGCGGCCGTCGGGCCGCTCCGGCGACACAGAGGTGCCGCGTCACCGAGGAGCCGTCACAGCAGCCCGCTCAACGGCAGTACCCGCTCGGTGAGCCGCCCCCGCAGCCGCTCCCCGGCGGTGTCGACTTCCTCCGCGAGCCAGCCCGCGGCGACCAGCAGACCGGCGTGCTCGGCGACGTTTTCGGGCCGCAGGCCGCAGAACGGGGCGACCACGTCCAGCGCGAGCCCCTCGACGTCCTCGTCCGCACCTCCGAGGCACCCGTCGGGACGGCTGTGGGCGGCGGTGTACACGGCGAGGAGCCGCGTGGCGGGCCCCGCCTTCTTCTTCCGCAGCTTCCGGTCGCCCACCACCTTCTGCGCCCACCCCGAGAGCCGGGCCCGGGTGACCTTGCCGAAGAAGAACGGGCGGGGCCGGGTGGGAATCAGCGTGGGCACCGTGACCTGGGTGGGTTCCTCGGGCCGGGACATCAGCGCGTCCTCGACGGTGACGTCCTCCGGCAGCACCAGCCAGCCCGCGTCGACCAGTTGCCGGAGCACCTCCTCGGCGTCCGACGCCAACCAGCCGCTGAGGTCCTGCCCGGTGACGTTCCCGGTGCCGGTGCGCGCGGCCCGCAGGGTGAGCATCAGCACGGCGAGCCGCGCCTCGGCCCCGGGGAGCGGGGAGTCGGCGCGGAGGTGCTCCAGCACACCGCGGGCGTGGACGCCCTGGCCCCGGGTCAGCAACCGCTCGATCACGGGCCCTTCGCCATCCACCAGGAGGCCGCGCCGGTTGGCGTCCATCTCGCGGGTGGTCCGCGCGGCCGCCGCGGCCCGGTCCGCCTCCTCCCGCAGGGACGCGTCGCCGGTGACGTCCGCCCACAGGGCGAAAGCGCGGGCCTTGCGGTCGTGGAGATCGGCGAGGACGGCGAGGTCCGGTTCGGGCCGCCGCTGGTACGCGCGGAACGCGTCCCCGAGCTCGGTCAGCTCCACGCGCAGCACTTCGGGCTGGAGATCGTCCGGCACGATCCGCTGCGCGACCTTCGCCCATCGCCCCGCCTTCCGGGCCCGGGCGGGGACACCGCCGGGCCGGGGACGCGGGGCGGTCCGGGCGGGCGGGACGGAGGCCGGGGCCGCCCACGGTGCCCCACTGCCGGGGGCGTCGGAGAACAGCACCGTCCCACCCCCGGTCACGGGCCCCCGGCCCGTCTTCACTCCGTCCGTACGCCCCCTGTCCGTGCCGTTGACGAACACTTCGCCCCCGTCACCCGTGCCCGCGTTCACGCGATGCCGTCCTCTCCCTCGCCGAACCTGCGACCTCCCCGCCCGCTGCGGGCGCAGCCACCCGACGCTAAGACGCACGGGCACAGCGCCAGGCAAGGACCGGGATAGACCACACGTTCGGGTGATGGTCCGTCCCGCGCGAGCGGCATCGTGGCCGGCCGCAGCACACGCACCCCGACCGGCCCCCAGGGGCAACGCTGTTTCGATCACCGCGTGGTCGGCGACGCAGAGCGGCGACGGCCCACCGGCGCGCGGGGCATTGGTCAGGCCGAGACGGGCGTACGGGACAAGCAGACGCGACAGCTCGTCCCGGGCGATTCCCGGCACCCCACTGCCCTACTGCGGCCCGTACTTCCGCCCCGTCCGTGAGGTGATCCCGCCCAGCAGGCCCCGCGGGACCAGCTTCGCCGCGCCCATCAGGGTCTTGTAGCGGGGGTCGGGGATCGACAGGGACCTGCCGCGGGAGAGGTCCGCCAGTGCCGCCGCGACGACCTTGTCCGCGTCGAGCCACATCCAGTTCGGGATGTTGTCCGTGCCCATGCCGGCGCGCTGGTGGAACTCGGTGCGCACGAAGCCGGGGGCCAGGGCCATCAGGCGTACGCCGCTGCCGGCCAGGTCCTTCGCCACGCCCTGGGTGAACTGGACGACCCACGCCTTGGAGGCGCCGTAGGTGCCGCGCGGGACGAAGGCGGCGACCGAGGCCACGTTGACGACGCCGCCGCGGCCGCGCTCCCGCATCCCCTCCACCGCCGCCGAGGTCAGCCGGAGCACCGCCTCGCAGTGCACCTTGAGCATGGTCAGCTCGTCGGCCATGGAGACGTCGAGGAAACGTCCCTTGTTGCCGAAACCGGCGTTGTTGATCAGCAGGTCGACGGGGTTCCTGCGGTCCGACAGCCGGGCGGCCACCGCGTCGATGCCCGCGTCCGTCGACAGGTCCGCCGTCAGCACCTCCGCCTCGATGCCGTGCCGGTCGTGCAACTCGGTGGCCTGCTCGCGCAGCCGCTCGGTGTCGCGGGCCACCAGCACCAGGTCGTGTCCGTCGGCCGCCAGCCGGCGCGCGAACGCGGCCCCGAGGCCCGCCGTCGATCCCGTAATCAATGCCGTTGTCATGGCGCAAGGTTAGGGCGAGGGATCATGGGTGTGGACCGAGCACGTCCGCTTCGCTCAGGCGCCGTACTCCGCCGCGTACTTCCGCGCCGTCGCCAGCGCCTCCGGGTGCAGTGCCTCGCCCGCCGGGAGCAGCCGGGGGAGCAGCTCGCGCTGGGTCGTCACCGCGCGGAACTGCAGGGCCACCGTCACCTCGTGGGAGGGGCGGTGCACGATCCGCACCGGGTCGCCCGCGCGGATCTCACCGGGCTCGAGGACGCGGAAGTAGGCGCCCGGCACGCCTTTCTCCATGAAGCGCTTCACCCAGCGCGGCTCACCCATGTGGCCCTGGAAGGTGCGGCACGGGATGCGTCCGGACGTCACCTCCAGGAGCAGCTCCGGGCCGACCCGCCAGCGCTCGCCGATCAGGGCGCCGGTGACGTCCAGGCCCGTGGTGGTGAGGTTCTCGCCGAACGAGCCGTTCGGCAGCTCGCGGCCCAGTTCGCGCTCCCAGGCGTCCATGTCCTCGCGCGCCATCGCGTACACCGCCTGGTCGTCGCCGCCGTGGTGCCGTGTGTCGCAGACGGCGTCACCGGCCAGGCCGCTCGCCCCGAAGCCCTTGGAGCCGGGCGCCGCCACCCGTACGGGACCGTCGGCCGGGCGCTTGTCGATACCGGTGACGCCCTCGGGCTGGTCCGTGTACGGCACCGCCTTCGCGCGGCCCAGGTTGACGGACAGAAGCCTCATGGCGGGAAGGTGCATACGAGAACGGTAGGTCACGCGCGGTCAAAGCGGCGACCCATTATTCGGCGTCCGGTCAAAGGGTCGCTTATCCTCAACGGTGTGATCGAGGCTCGTCATCTCCGTGTGCTGCGCGCCGTGGCATCGACCGGTTCCTTCTCCGCCGCCGGGCGCGAGCTGGGCTGCACCCAGCCCGCCGTGAGCCAGCAGATGAAGGCCCTGGAGGCGTCCGTCGGCACCCCGCTGCTCGTGCGCACCGGACGTGAGATGCGGCTGACCCAGGCCGGAGAGGCGCTGGTGCGGCACGCCGCCGGGATCATCGCCGGGCTCACGGCGGCCGAGGAGGAGGTCGCCGCGATCGCCGGGCTGCGCGCCGGGCGGGTCCGGCTGGTCTCCTTCCCCAGCGGCAGCTCCACCCTCGTACCGACCGCCCTGGCCGCGCTGCGCGCCGCACACCCCGGCACCCGGGTCTCCCTGGAGGAGGCCGAGCCGCCGAACTCCGTCGAGCTGCTGCGCGAGGGCGACTGCGACGTGGCGCTCGCCTTCCGGTACGAGGACGCGGCCGGTGCGGAGGAGTGGGACGACCTCGTCGTACGGCCGCTGCTGACCGACCGGCTGGTGGCGCTGGTGCCCGAGGGGCACCGGCTCGCCCGTACGGAAGGGTCCGTGGCCATCGGGGAGCTGGCCCGGGAGTCCTGGATCGCGGGCTGCCCGCGCTGTCGCGGCCAGCTGGTCGAGGTGTGCGAGGGGGCCGGTTTCTCCCCCCGCATCGACTTCGCCACCGACGACTACCCGGCGGTGGTCGGCCTGGTCGGCGCGGGGCTGGGAGTGGCCGTGCTGCCCCAGCTCGCCGTCGAGTCCGTACGGCCCCGGGGAGTGCGGACGGTCACGCTGGAGCCGGCCGTGCGGCGGGAGATCGTCGCGCTCACGCTGCCCGACCTGGCGCAGGTGCCGGCGGTGACGGCGACCCTCGACGAGCTGGGCCGGGCGGGCGCACGCCAGTCGGCGGCGCGCTGACCGCGTCGGGGAGCCTTGCGTCGCGTTCTTCCAGAGAAACGTTCCTTCAGTGAGGTGCGGCCGCCTCCCCGCCGGCCGAGGCCGTCGCCGCCACCAGGCGGTTGCGGGCCCGTCCCATGAGCTCCTCGCGCTCGTCCTCGGTCAGTCCGCCCCAGACGCCGTACGGCTCACGCACCGCCAGCGCGTGCGCCGCGCACTCGGCGCGGACCGGGCACCTCATGCAGACCTCCTTGGCCGAGTTCTCGCGAGCACTCCGTGCCGCACCGCGTTCGCCTTCCGGATGGAAGAAGAGCGAACTGTCCACCCCGCGGCACGCAGCCAGGAGCTGCCAGTCCCACAGGTCCGCGTTCGGTCCGGGAAGGCGGGAGAAATCTGCCATTGCGTGACCCCTTGTAGCCGTTCTGGGTGGATACGGTGTCCACGACCGTACAACTACGATCTAAGGAGATGAAAATATGACTCATTGCGAATCTAGCCGCAGACACCAGCGAAGTGGAAGAAAAGCGGCTGAATGGGGCACCGCTTGTGATGAAACGGCGCGGGTCGCCACGCATGTCTGCTGCGTGGCGACCCCCTCACGTAGAGTGCCGAAGACGACACACAGCCCCGTAACTCTTTCGAGTGACCATCGTTGAGAGTGCGGAGGCGGTTGAAGGAACAAGTGCTCGGGCGGGCGTCCGGGACGGTCGACCGCACAGGTGACGATTTCGTACCAGCCTGGAGGCTCAACGTGACGCGCAAGAGCTGCGGAGGACGGCCATGACTTCCGTCCTCGTCTGCGACGACTCCCCGCTTGCCCGAGAGGCGCTCCGCCGCGCGGTCGCGACCGTGCCCGGCGTCGAGCGCGTGACGACGGCCGCCAACGGCGAGGAAGTCCTCCGCCGCTGGGGAGCCGACCGCTCGGACCTGATTCTGATGGACGTGCGCATGCCCGGTCTGGGCGGCGTCGAGACCGTCCGGCGGCTGCTGTCCGCGGACCCCGGCGCGCGCATCATCATGCTCACCGTCGCCGAGGACCTGGACGGCGTGGCCCTCGCGGTCGCCGCCGGTGCCCGTGGCTATCTGCACAAGGACGCCTCGCGCGCCGAGCTGCGCGCCACCGTGACCCAGGCCCTCGCCGACCCGACCTGGCGGCTCGCCCCGCGTCGGCTGCGCTCGGCCGAGATGGGCGCCGCGCCCACGCTCACCGCGCGTGAGATCCAGGTCCTGGAGGGCATGAGCCACGGCCGCTCCAACGCGGAGATCGGCCGCGAGCTGTTCCTCTCCGAGGACACCGTCAAGACCCACGCCCGTCGGCTCTTCAAGAAGCTCGGCGCCTCGGACCGGGCGCACGCCGTGGCGCTCGGCTTCCGGTGGGGCCTGGTCCGCTAGGTCCTGGGGAGCCCCCGTGCGATGGAGTCCGAGAGGGCCCGTCGGGGAGCCGGCGGTCCCCGCTTATCGCGAGGTGAGCGGGGGTGACAAGGCGACCCGCCGGGTGCCCGCTGCTCGTTTCGCCGCGGATGACGCATCCTTGAGGTGTGGAGTTCCTCGGGGACGAGTCGGTCGAGCGGAAGGGGAGGGCGCAGGGGATGAGTTCCGGCGCACCTGCTCATAACGCTTCGGTGCACAACAACGGGCACGGAGCCACGGATCGGACGGCCGCAAGGCACGATGGACCGATGCGTGACGACGAGGCGCCCCCGGACCAGGGGACGGTCGGTGGGCTCGTCCACCGCGCCGTGGACGGGGACGAGCAGGCCACGCACGACCTGCTCGCCCATGTCCACCCCCTGGCGCTGCGCTACTGCCGCACGCGGCTGTCCCGGCTGCCCGGCGACGCCCGGCACTTCGTCGAGGACCTCGCCCAGGAGGTCTGCGTCGCGGTGCTGCTCGCGCTGCCCCGCTACAAGGACACCGGACGCCCCTTCGAGGCGTTCGTCTTCGCCATCGCCGCCCACAAGGTCGCCGACCTCCAGCGCGCCGCGATGCGCCACCCCGGCTCCACGGCCGTCCCGTCCGACGAGATGCCCGAGCGGCCGGACGACTCCCTGGGCCCCGAGGAGCGGGCGCTGCTCAACAGCGACGCCGCCTGGGCCAAGAAACTGCTGGCCAACCTGCCGCAGAACCAGCGCGAGCTGCTCCTGCTGCGCATCGCGGTCGGTCTCACGGCCGAGGAGACCGGGCAGATGTTGGGAATGTCACCGGGGGCCGTGCGGGTCGCCCAGCACCGGGCGCTGAGCCGGCTGCGGGCACTGGCGGAGCAGTAGTTCGGGCACCGACCCCACTCGTGCAAAAGTACGAAGGTCGCACGCTTCCTTGATCGTGGAATGACCCACGTCCACTTCCCGTTAGCATGGACATCCGCACCGATCAAGGCCATTTGGGGAAGGTGTCATGACTGCCAACGTCGACGGAGTGCCCGAGAAATTCGCGACACTCGGGCTGACCTACGACGACGTGCTGCTGCTGCCGGGCGCCTCCGCGGTGCTTCCGAACGCGGTCGACACCTCGTCCCGCATCTCCCGCAACGTGCGGGTCAACATCCCGCTGCTCTCCGCGGCCATGGACAAGGTGACCGAGTCCCGGATGGCCATCTCCATGGCCCGCCAGGGCGGCGTCGGCGTCCTGCACCGCAACCTGTCCATCGAGGACCAGGCCAACCAGGTCGACCTGGTGAAGCGCTCCGAGTCGGGCATGGTGGCCAACCCCATCACCATCCACCCGGACGCCACCCTCGGCGAGGCCGACGCCCTGTGCGCCAAGTTCCGCATCAGCGGCGTCCCGGTCACCGACGGCGCGGGCAAGCTGCTCGGCATCGTCACCAACCGCGACATGGCCTTCGAGACCGACCGCACCCGGCAGGTGCGCGAGGTGATGACGCCGATGCCGCTGGTCACCGGCCAGGTCGGCATCTCCGGCGTGGACGCCATGGAGCTGCTGCGCCGCCACAAGATCGAGAAGCTTCCGCTGGTCGACGGCGACGGCATCCTCAAGGGCCTGATCACGGTCAAGGACTTCGTCAAGGCCGAGCAGTACCCGCACTCCGCCAAGGACGCGAAGGGCCGCCTGCTCGTCGGCGCCGCCGTGGGCGCCAGCCCCGAGGCACTCGACCGCGCCCAGGCCCTCGCCGAGGCCGGGGTGGACTTCCTCGTCGTCGACACCTCGCACGGCCACAACAGCAACGCGCTGAGCTGGATGTCGAAGATCAAGTCGAGCGTCGGCATCGACGTCGTCGGGGGCAACGTCGCCACCCGCGACGGCGCCCAGGCCCTGATCGACGCGGGCGTCGACGGCATCAAGGTCGGCGTCGGCCCCGGCTCCATCTGTACGACCCGTGTGGTCGCCGGCATCGGCGTCCCGCAGGTCACCGCGATCTACGAGGCCTCCCTCGCCGCCCGCGCCGCCGGAGTGCCCCTGATCGGCGACGGCGGCCTCCAGTACTCGGGCGACATCGGCAAGGCGCTCGCCGCCGGCGCCGACACCGTGATGCTGGGCAGCCTGCTGGCGGGCTGCGAGGAGTCGCCGGGCGAGCTGCAGTTCATCAACGGCAAGCAGTTCAAGTCGTACCGCGGCATGGGTTCGCTGGGCGCCATGCAGTCCCGCGGCCAGGGCCGGTCGTACTCGAAGGACCGCTACTTCCAGGCCGAGGTCGCCTCCGACGACAAGCTCGTGCCCGAGGGCATCGAGGGCCAGGTCCCCTACCGGGGCCCGCTCGCCAACGTCCTGCACCAGCTCGTCGGCGGCCTGCGCCAGACCATGGGTTACGTGGGCGCCGCCACCATCGAGGAGATGGAGTCCAAGGGCCGCTTCGTCCGGATCACCTCGGCGGGCCTCAAGGAGAGCCACCCGCACGACATCCAGATGACGGTCGAGGCGCCGAACTACAGCCGCAGCAAGTAAGCACAGCAGGCAGCGGCCTCCCGAGGGCGGCTCCGGAACATCCGGGGCCGCCCTCTGCGGTGCCCCGGCGCGCCCGTCGGGGATACTGGAAGGCGCTGCAACGCATCAGGGAAAGGCCACAGACGTGACTGAGATCGAGATCGGGCGCGGCAAGCGCGGCCGCCGGGCGTACGCCTTCGACGACATCGCCGTCGTCCCCAGCCGCCGTACGCGGGACCCGAAGGAGGTCTCGATCGCCTGGCAGATCGACGCCTACCGCTTCGAGCTGCCGTTCCTGGCCGCTCCCATGGACTCGGTCGTCTCCCCGGCCACCGCCATCCGCATCGGCGAGCTGGGCGGCCTCGGCGTCCTCAACCTGGAAGGGCTCTGGACCCGGCACGAGGACCCGCAGCCGCTGCTCGACGAGGTCGTCGGCCTCGACGCGGACACCGCGACCCGCCGCCTCCAGGAGATCTACGCCGCTCCCATCCAGGAGGAGCTGATCGGGCAGCGCATCAAGGAGGTGCGCGACTCGGGCGTGGTCACCGCCGCCGCGCTCTCCCCGCAGCGCACGGCCCAGTTCTCCAAGGCCGTCGTGGACGCGGGCGTCGACATCTTCGTCATCCGCGGCACCACGGTCTCCGCGGAGCACGTCTCCGGCTCGCACGAGCCGCTCAACCTGAAGCAGTTCATCTACGAGCTCGACGTCCCGGTGATCGTCGGCGGCTGCGCCACCTACACCGCCGCCCTGCACCTGATGCGCACCGGCGCCGCGGGCGTCCTCGTCGGCTTCGGCGGCGGTGCCGCCCACACCACGCGCAACGTGCTGGGCATCCAGGTGCCCATGGCCACCGCGGTCGCCGACGTGGCCGCGGCCCGCCGGGACTACATGGACGAGTCCGGCGGCCGGTACGTCCACGTCATCGCCGACGGCGGCGTCGGCTGGTCCGGCGACCTCCCCAAGGCGATCGCCTGCGGCGCGGACTCCGTGATGATGGGCTCCCCGCTGGCCCGCGCGACCGACGCGCCGGGCAAGGGCCACCACTGGGGCATGGAGGCCGTCAACGTGGAGCTGCCGCGCGGCCAGAAGGTCGACCTCGGCACGGTCGGCACCATCGAGGAGGTCCTCACCGGCCCGTCCCGCACCCCGGACGGCTCGATGAACTTCTTCGGCGCCCTGCGCCGCGCCATGGCCACCACCGGCTACAGCGAGCTGAAGGAGTTCCAGCGCGTCGAGGTGACGGTCGCGGACTCGCAGCACCGGCGGTAGCCGCCACGGCACGTGAAGGGGCCGGCCACCTGGTGGGTGACCGGCCCCTTTCGCGTGCTCGGGGGCTCTTGAGGGGGCGCGTGACGCGGCGCGGGGCGTGCGGTGGCGTTCGGGGCGAATACGCCGGAGTGGGCCGTGCCGGATCGGTAATGTCCCTGCTCGGCGACCCAGTTCTCTGGGGCGCCCCCTTCCAAGGAACCGTTCCGGACCCCGCTCCTCGGGGCCCGGCCCGAATTCCAGACGGACCGCCTCACCGGGATATGGGCGGCATCGTGGAAGGGGGCGTGCCATGGGCCGTCACCGCAAGCCCACCCGCTGGGACCGGATCCGTCTGCGGATGGTGAAGCTCCGGAGGAGGTGGATTCTGCGGATTTACGGGAAGTGAGCGGCCACCCCTAAGAGAAATAGGGGTGGACACTCCGTTCACTTCTCGGGAGCCTGCCGCAGGCCCACTGCGGTGGGCTCCCGCCGCTCCCCACCGTACCGGCGCAGCCGCCCTCTCACCACCAACCCCGTGGCACGGTCACCCCCGTGCGCCCCCGTCTCACAACCGGTGCGCCGCCCCCGTGGGTGTGGCGCCCCGCGTGTCCAGGAGGAGCTGGGCCTTGACCGAGAGGCCCTGGAGGTCGTACGTGCGGTGCTGCTGGAGAAGGATCGTGAGGTCGGCGTCGGCGGCGGCCTCGTAGAGGGAGTCGGCGCGGGGGACGGGGCGGTCGGCGACGTTCCAGGACGGGATGTGCGGGTCGTGGTAGCTCACGGCCGCGCCCATGGACATCAGGCGGGTCGCGATCTCCTCGGCCGGGGTGGCCTGCTGGTCGGCGAGGTCGGCCTTGTAGGTGACGCCGAGGAGGAGGATGCGGGCGCCGCGCGCGGACTTGCCGTGCTCGTTGAGGAGGGCGGCGGCGCGCTGGACGACGTAGCGGGGCATCTGGGCGTTGACCTGCTGGGCCAGCTCCACCATGCGCAGGCTGTGCGGGGCCCGGCCGGTCAGGTCCTGGGCGACGGAGTGGCCGCCGACGCCGGGTCCCGGGCGGAAGGCCTGGAAGCCGAAGGGCTTGGTCTCCGCGCAGCGCAGGACGTCCCACAGGTCGACGCCGAGGTCGTCGCAGAGCACGGCCATCTCGTTGACCAGGGCGATGTTCACGTGCCGGAAGTTGGTCTCCAGGAGCTGCACCGTCTCCGCCTCCCGCGGGCCCCGCGCGCGGACCACCTTGTCGGTGAGGCGGCTGTAGAAGGCGGCGGCCGACTCGGTGCAGGCAGGCGTGAGGCCGCCGATGACCTTCGGTGTGTTGGCCGGGGTGAAGTCGCGGTTGCCGGGGTCCACGCGGCTGGGGGAGTAGGCGAGGTGGAAGTCGCGGCCCGCGCGCAGCCCGGAGCCCTGCTCCAGGAGCGGGCGCAGGAAGTCCTCCGTCGTCCCGGGCCGCACCGGCGACTCCAGGATGACGGTGGTGTGCGGGCGCATGTGGGCGGCGAGGGTGCGTGCCGCGGCCTCCACCTGGGTGAGGTCCAGGCCGCCGTCCGCGCCCGGCGGGGTGGGCGCGCAGATGACGGCGGTGCGGACCCGGCCCAGCTCGGTGGGGCCGGTCGGGGTGCGGAAGCCCGTGGCGAGCATCCGGCGCACCTCGGCGGGCGTGAGCGGGTCGGCCTCGGGTCCGGTGCGGTAGCCGAGGGTGGGGATGCCGGCGGCGACGGCGGCCTGGGCCAGGGGCAGGCCGTACGGGCCGAGTCCGATGACGGCGAGATCTGCGGGCATGGCGGTGGGCCGTCCTTCCCAGTAACCGAAGCGGGACAGGTGCGCAAGCCCGGTGGACAGGATGGGCGAGCACAACGTCAGACTAGGAGTAAATATGACCGATTTGCGGGATTGATCTGCGGAGTTTCGGCGAGTGTCGACGGGCCGGCGGGGGCGGGCGAGGGCTCGCGGAGAGGTTGTCCACAGGCTGGGGCCCCGCCGGGCCCCGGCTTGTCCACAGGTTGCGGCCTGCGGCTGCCGAAGTCGGGCAGGCCGGTCAGAATCTGGGCATGGTGGGTACCAGGAACCGGGCTCGCCCGACGGGCGCGGCCGACGCGACCGACAGCGGGAGGCAGCAGTGAGGACAGCGACCCTTGGACCGGCGCAGCGCGCCGAGTCGCTCGCCGCCATGGCCGAGCGCGAGCTCGACGTACTGGTGGTGGGCGCCGGTGTGGTCGGTGCGGGCACCGCGCTCGACGCCGTGACGCGCGGCCTGTCCGTCGGGCTGGTCGAGGCCCGCGACTGGGCCTCCGGCACCTCCAGCAGGTCCAGCAAGCTGATCCACGGCGGCCTGCGCTATCTGGAGATGCTCGACTTCGTGCTGGTGCGGGAGGCGCTGAAGGAGCGCGGGCTGCTGCTCGAACGGCTCGCGCCGCACCTGGTGAAGCCGGTGCCCTTCCTTTACCCGCTGCAGCACAAGGGCTGGGAGCGGCTGTACGCGGGCTCCGGCGTCGCGCTCTACGACGCCATGTCCATGGCCCGCGGACACGGCCGTGGCCTGCCGCTGCACCGGCACCTGAGCCGCCGTCACGCCCTGCGCGTGGCACCCGCCCTGAAGAAGGACGCGCTGGTCGGCGCGTTGCAGTACTACGACGCCCAGATGGACGACGCCCGCTTCGTGGCCACGCTGGTGCGCACCGCGGCGGCGTACGGCGCCAAGGTCGCCAACCGCGCCCGGGTCACCTCCTTCCTGCGCGAGGGCGAACGGGTGGTCGGCGCACGGGTGCAGGACGTCGAGGCGGGCGGCGAGTACGAGGTCCGCGCCAAGCAGGTGGTGAACGCGACCGGGGTGTGGACCGACGACACCCAGGCGATGGTGGGCGAGCGCGGTCAGTTCCACGTGCGGGCCTCCAAGGGCATCCACCTGGTCGTGCCCAAGGACCGCATCCACTCCAGCACCGGGCTGATCCTGCGCACCGAGAAGTCCGTGCTGTTCGTCATCCCCTGGGGCCGGCACTGGATCATCGGCACCACGGACACCGACTGGGACCTCGACAAGGCCCACCCGGCCGCCTCCAGCGCCGACATCGACTACCTGCTGGAACACGTCAACTCGGTGCTGTCGGTGCCCCTCACGCGCGACGACGTCGAGGGCGTGTACGCGGGACTGCGCCCGCTGCTGGCCGGCGAGTCGGACGCCACCAGCAAGCTCTCGCGCGAGCACACCGTCGCCCACCCGGTACCCGGCCTGGTCGTCGTGGCGGGCGGCAAGTACACGACGTACCGGGTGATGGCCAAGGACGCCGTGGACGAGGCCGTGCACGGGCTCGATCTGCGGGTCGCCGACAGCGTCACCGAGGAGACCCCGCTGCTCGGCGCCGAGGGCTACCACGCCCTGTGGAACGCGCGGGCCCGGATCGCCGCGCGCACCGGACTGCACGTCGTGCGCGTCGAGCATCTGCTCAACCGGTACGGCGCGTTGACGGAGGAGCTGCTCGAACTCGTCACCGCCGACCCCTCCCTGGGCGAGCCGCTCACCGGCGCCGACGACTACCTGCGCGCCGAGGTCGTCTACGCCGCCTCGCACGAGGGCGCGCGGCACCTGGACGACGTACTCACCCGGCGCACCCGCATCTCCATCGAGACCTTCGACCGGGGCACGCGCTGCGCCCGCGAGGCCGCCGAGCTGATGGCACCGGTCCTCGGCTGGGACAAGGGCCAGGTCGAACGGGAGATCCAGCACTACGAGAAGCGGGTCGAGGCCGAGCGGGAGTCGCAGCGCCAGCCGGACGACCTGACGGCCGACGCGGCGCGGCTGGGGGCGCCGGACATCGTGGCGAAGTAAGGAGGGCGGGCGGGAACCCTGCGGGCACCCTGGGCGTAGAGCACTTGTCGGGTGAGGGACAATGAAGGCTCTGTCAGGGCGGGTTGCATGAGGGGACGCATGTCGGAGGCGGAGCGGGCGGGGACATCCCGTACGGACAAGAGCGCACGTCTCCTCGCCGGGCGGTACCGGCTGGGAGACGTGCTCGGCCGAGGCGGCATGGGGACGGTGTGGCGCGCCGAGGACGAGACCCTCGGACGCACGGTCGCCGTCAAGGAGCTGCGGTTCCCGGGGAACATCGACGAGGAGGAGAAGCGGCGCCTGATCACGCGCACGCTGCGCGAGGCGAAGGCGATCGCGCGGATCCGCAACAACAGCGCCGTCACCGTCTACGACGTCGTCGAGGAGGACGACCGGCCGTGGATCGTGATGGAACTCGTCGAGGGCAAGTCGCTCGCCGAGGCCATCCGTGAGGACGGGCTGCTGGAGCCGAAGCGGGCCGCCGAGGTCGGCCTCGCCATCCTGGACGTGCTGCGCTCCGCGCACCGCGAGGGCATCCTGCACCGCGACGTGAAGCCGTCGAATGTGCTGATCGCCGAGGACGGCCGGGTCGTGCTCACCGACTTCGGCATCGCACAGGTCGAGGGCGACCCCTCCATCACCTCCACCGGCATGCTCGTCGGCGCCCCCTCCTACATCTC
Organism: Streptomyces sp. NPDC093065; assembly: GCF_044754585.1. Lineage (NCBI taxonomy): Bacteria > Bacillati > Actinomycetota > Actinomycetes > Kitasatosporales > Streptomycetaceae > Streptomyces > Streptomyces sp. NPDC093065. The sequence goes on from NZ_JBIVPJ010000002.1 coordinate 343,513, forward strand.
CCCGGAGCGCGCCCGCGGCCACAAGCCCGGCCCGGCCGCCGACCTCTGGTCGCTCGGCGGCCTGCTGTACGCCGCCGTCGAGGGCACTCCGCCCTACGACCGGGGCTCGGCGATCGCCACGCTCACCGCGGTGATGACGGAGAACCTGGAGGAGCCGAAGAACGCCGGCCCGCTGCGGGACGTCATCTACGGGCTGCTCACGAAGGACCCCGCCCGGCGGCTCGACGACGCGGGCGCCCGCGCCATGCTCAACAAGGTCCTCCACGCCCCTGAGCAGGGGACCGGGGCCGAACCGGTGGACGCCACCAAGGTCGTGCCGCTGCCTCCGCAGCCGGACAGGCGCGGGCGTCGCGGCGGTTCCGCGGGCACGGGTGCCAAGCGGGCCGAAGAGGCCGGGGAGAAGCTTCGCGGAGCGCTGCGTTCCGTGCGCAAGGCCGCCGCCGGTGCCGGGGCTGCCGGTGCCGCCGCCTCCCGGACCAGGCCGGGCGACGGCGGCGGGACGGCGACGGGTTCCGCCGGTGCCACGGCTTCCGGGGGTTCGGCGGGGCCGACCGCTGCCGCGCCCGCACCGCGGGCGGGGTCGGGTGCCGGTACGCGTGCCGGTGCCGTCGGAGGTGGCGCCGGCGGCGCGTCCGGCCCGGGGACCGGCGGGCCGGCCGGTGCGCCGCATGCCGCCGGGGGTGCGAAGAGCTCCGGCTGGCCGGTCGTGCCGCCGCCGGACCTGCCGGCCAGGTCCGTACCGCGGGCACCGCTCACCGACGTGGTGCCGCGCCGGACGCTGATCGTCATCGCGGTGGTCGTGGCGCTGGCCGTGCTCGGCACCGTGCTGGCCCTCACGCTCGGCGGGGGCGACGACGACAAGGGCGCCGAGGGCGGCAGCGGTGGCAAGGCCGTCGCCTCCGCCGGCGCGAGCGGCGACACCAAGCAGGACGAGGAGAGCGGCACCGGCACCGACGGCTCCGCCTCCGACCCGGCGGCGAACGGGGACGCGAGCGGCGCCCCGGGCACCGGAGCGAGCGCGTCCGGCGAGTCCGACGGCCAGTCGGACGACCAGTCGGACGACGCCGGGAAGTCCGACGACGACGAGGACGTGGCCACCACCCACCGGGGGAGCCAGGGATACGGCATCGGGCTGCCCGAGGGCTGGAAGTTCGCCTCCACGGGCTCCTCCGGCGACCGGTTCACCGGGCCCCGCGGACAGAAGCTGCTGGTCGCCTGGACCTCGACGCCCAAGGGCGACCCGGTCGCGGACTGGAAGAACCAGGAGCGGTACATGGTCCGTTCCAACTACAAGAAGGTCCGCATAGAGAAGGTGGGGTACCGCGGCTGGAACGCGGCCGACTGGGAGTTCACCTACACCGACGGCGGCACCAAGTACCGCACCGTGGACCGCGGCTTCGTCGTCAACGACCACCAGGGCTATGCGCTCATGTACACCGCGAAGGCCGCCGACTGGGGCGACGATCTGCGCCGGGACACCTGGCGGACCCTGGCGAAGACCTTCGAACCCAAGGCCTGAGCGGACGGGTCCGGCGTCCCGGGTACCGGCCCGCCGGTCCGGGCCCGGGTTTGAGCCGCGCGATATCTGGCATCAGCTCATTGCGGGTTGCCTCCGGCACGTATCGTGAGTGCTTGCGGACCGTACGCAGCCGGAACGGCCCGCCGGACGAACGGAATTGACCGACGGCTGCCGGGGGTGGCGACGTGGACGACTACGCGGGACGGGTACTCGCCGACCGCTACCGCCTGCCGCTGCCGCCGTCCGACGAGTACGAACTCACCGAGAGCCGGGCCTTCGACACCTACAGCGGCCAGGAAGTCCTGGTCCGCCAGGTGCCGTTGCCGGAAGTCGTCGAGGCGGAGGTGCTCGACGCGGACGGCCTGCCCGACGGCTTCACGGCCCGGGACGGCGGCGCCCGGCACCCCGGCAGGCGGACACCGGCCGGCGGCGGGCCCAGGCGGCCGGCCGATCCGGTGGTCCGGCGCGCCGTGGAGGCCGCGCAGGCCGCGGCGGCGGTGCCCGACCACCCGCGCCTCGACCAGGTCTTCGACGTCTTCGCCGAGGGCGGCTCGCTGTGGGTCGTCAGCGAGCTGGTGGCCGCGAGGCCGCTGGCCGCGCTGCTCGCCGAACAGACCCTGACGCCTTACCGGGCGGCCGAGGTGGCCTCCGACGTCCTGCTGGCGCTGCGGGTGCTGCACACGTACGGCTGGGTGCACCGCAACATCACCGCGCGCACCGTACTGGTCTGCGACGACGGGCGCGTCATGCTGACCGGTCTGGCGGTCGGGGCGGCGGAGGAGGCGCTGTGCGGGTACGACCCGGTGCCCCCGCCGGACGAGGAGCCGGGCCCCGCGGTGCCGGGCCCCGCGGTCGACCCGAACGGAACCTTCGGACCGGGCGGCGGCGTCACCCGGGCCGCGGTCTTCGGGCCGGGCGACGCCGACCCCGAGGCCGCCCGGCGGGCCGCCATCGAGGCACGGGGCGTCGGCGGGCTCCCGGGACCCGGGGCTCCCGAGCCGGGCACGGGGCCCGCCGGGCTCGCGCCCGCGTCACTCGACGCCGGCGCGGACGCCCGCGCCGCCCGCGCGGGTGCGATCGCCGCCTACCGCGCGGGTGCGAGAGCCGCGGCCCGCGTCCAGGAGGCGCAGAACGGCCGCGCGGCCCTGCCGGGCGCCCGCCCCGCCCCCGAGGACACCTCGCGGGCCGGCGCTCCCGGCGCGGAAGGCGGCCGACCGGGCTTCACCACCGGTGCCGGTCCCGCGTACGACGACGGCGACGGCCACCGCCCGCTCCGCTCTCCGTACGACACCGGCGCCGGCGGAGCGGGGCCCGCTCACGGCACCGACGCGGGCGGGACGGAGCAGGGCGCCGCGCCCGGCCCGGGCGGCGGGCATCCGGGTTTCGGCGCCGGTTCGGGCGGGGCCGAGTATTCCGCCGAGCCCGATGGCGCCTCCGGTGCCGGGTTCGACGCGGCCGGTGGACGGCCGGACTTCGCCGGTTTCGGCCGGGACGTGCACCCCGCGGGGGCCGACGCCGTGTCCGGCGGTCCGCACGGCGACGGTGCGGTCGGTGACCCCGCGTCGTCCGGCGGTCCGGTCCCGCCCGGGCAGATCGCCGACCCCTACGGCGTACGCACCACCTCCTGGCACGGCGCCACAACACCCCTCACCCTCGGCGACGCGGCGTCTTCCGCGGCCCCTCGCGCCGACGAGCCGGCGTTTCCCGCCCCCCGTCCGGCCGGGGGGCGGGGGGCCGGGTCGGGTGCCGCGCCCGGGCGGGCCCTGCCCGCCGCGCGGCAGGAGGGCGCCCCGGGGCCCGCAGCCCGGCGGGAGACCGCCCCCCGGCCGCAGGAGGCCGGCCTCGGACCGTCGGCCGCCCCGCCGCAGGACGCCGGGTCCGCGCCCGCCGCCCGCTGGGACGACCTGGTCGCCCGCGCCCCCGCGCCCCGTGGCCCCGCCACCGCGCTCGCCGCCGAGCGGGCCCGGCAGACCCGGATGGCCGTGGTGGGCCCCGTGACCGAACGCTGGGCGCCGGAACAGGCCGGGCCCGTGCACGAGAACTGGCAGCTGGCCGCGCCCATCGGCCCCGCCACCGACCTGTGGGCCCTGGGCGCCCTGCTCTTCCGCGCCGTACAGGGCCACGCGCCCTACCCGGAGGAGTCGACCGCCGAGCTGGTGCAGATCGTGTGCGCGGAGCCGCCGGCGTTCGCCGAGGAGTGCGGACCGCTGCGGCCGGTCGTGGAGTCGCTGCTGCGTCAGGACCCCACCGAGCGCATCGAGTTCGAGGAACTGAGCGGCTGGCTGCGCTCCCTCGTACGGTCCGCGCCCGAGCCCGAGGCCGGCCTGCACGTCGTCTCGGCGCCGCCCGTCGAGACGGGCCGGCTGCCCATCGTGCGCCGCCGCGGCGAGCTGGTGCGCAGGCGGCGTGCCGGACTGCCCGCGCACCACGGACGGCACAAGCGCGGCAGGCAGGAGACCGGCCGCTCCCCCCGCAGCCTCGGCCGGACCCTGCTCCTGCTGATACTCCTGGCGATGGCCGGCGCGGTCGCCTACGCCATGTTCTTCATGCCCAAGAGCGACACGAGCGGCGCCGGAGCGGCCGACCGGACGGGCGCCGCCGGCGAGGCGAGCCAGGCGCCGTCCGCAAAGTCGCCGCAGCCCGGCGGCGAGCCCCGGCCGGACCGGACGTCCCCGAAGCCGGACCCCGAAGCCTCGCGGACGGCGGGCGGCACCGAGACGCAGTCCGACGTCGCCGACGGGTTCACCCTGCGCAAGGACCCGGAGGGTTTCCGCGTCGCCGTCGCCGAAGGCTGGAAGCGCACCCCCCGCAACGGCAGCGGCCAGGTCGTCTACGGCAAGGGCGACTTCGAGCTCCTCGTGGTGCCCGGGCGCGACCGGGCCTCCGAGTTCGGCGACGATCCGATGACCTACCAGCGCGACACCGAGCCAGAGTTGGCGTCGTACCGCGCCTCCAGCTGGGCCACCTCCAGCGGCCTGAAGACCATCCAGGTCGGCGGACGGAGCATGGCGGAGGGGCAGTTCACCTGGAGCGGCGCCGGCGGCGAGCTGTACGTGCGCAACGTCGCCATGCTGATCGACGGGCGTTACCACGTAGTGCAGGTCCGCGGTCCGGAGGCGGAGCGTGACGAGGTGAGCCGGCTGTTCGAACAGGCTTCGGGCACCTACCAGTACACGCGCTGAGGCCAGTTCGGCCCGATGGTTGCCTCTCGTCACGGAAAGCGACAACCGTCACAGAGCGGTTTCCATACCACCCCACCCGTTCCCCGGGCGGGGGCCGGTCCCTAGTCTGACCCTGACAAGACCATTGCGGGGCAACGTGAATCAGATGCAGGGCCGGCTCGTCGCGGGACGCTACCGGCTCGGGGAAGCCATCGGCAGCGGCGGCATGGGCCGGGTGTGGCGCGCACACGACGAGGTGCTGCACCGGACCGTCGCCATCAAGGAGTTGACCGCCGCGCTCTACGTCTCGGAGAGCGACCAGGCCATCCTCCTGGCGCGCACCCGGGGCGAGGCGCGTGCGGCGGCGCGGATCAACCACTCGGCCGTCGTCACCGTGCACGACGTGCTCGAACACGACGGCCGGCCGTGGATCGTGATGGAGCTGGTCGAGGGCCGCTCGCTGGCCGACGCGGTCAAGGAGGAGGAGCGGATCGACCCGCGGGAGGCGGCCCGGATCGGCCTGTGGGTGCTGCGCGCCCTGCGCGCCGCGCACACCGCCGGGGTCCTGCACCGCGACGTCAAGCCGGGCAACGTGCTGCTCGCCGACGACGGGCGGGTACTGCTCACCGACTTCGGCATCGCGCAGATCGAGGGTGACTCCACCATCACCCGGACCGGGGAGGTCGTCGGTTCCGTCGACTACCTCGCGCCCGAGCGCGTCCGCGGCCACGATCCCGGCCCGTCCTCCGACCTGTGGGCGCTCGGCGCGACGCTGTACACGGCGGTGGAGGGCAGGTCGCCGTTCCGCCGCACCTCACCGCTGACCACCATGCAGGCGGTCGTCGAGGAGGAGGCCACCGAGCCCCGGTACGCCGGTGCGCTGGCGCCCGTCATCAGCGCCCTGCTGCGCAAGGATCCGGCCGATCGGCCCGACGTGACCGAGGCCGAGCACCTGCTCGCCCAGGCGGCCGAGGGCCGGCGCCCCGACGCGGCCCAGGCATACGTGCCGACCACTCGGTACGCGGGGCCGTCCCCGACACCGGGCGACACGACCCACCAGGCGATACCGGGGACGGCGGGGACCCCCGGAACGACGGGCGCACCGGGCCCGGCGGACGGGACCACCGCCACGCCGTACCCGCAGACGACCGGACCCACCGCGGTCGGACCCGCCCCGACGGGGCACACCGTGCCGGGCCACGCGGCGGCCCCGGCGGCGGGCGGTGCCGGTCCCCGGCGCACCCGCCGGACGCGTATGCGCACGTTCGCCCTGGTCGTCGCCGTCGCCGCGCTCATCGGCGCGGGCACCGCCGTGGTGCTGCAACAGCGGGACGGGGGCGGCTCGTCGGCCGGCTCCGGCCCCACCCGCGCGCCGTCCGACTCCGCGTCCCCGTCCGCCACGGCCGGCCAGGGCCCCGGCGGCTCCGTCCCGGCCGGCTGGGGGCGCCGCGACGACCCGCTGGGTTTCAGCCTCTACCTGCCCGGCAACTGGCAGCGGAAGGACTTCGACGGCGACAGCGGCGAACTCCGGCAGATTGACTACACCCCCGACGGGGGCGACCACGTCCTGCGCATATCCGTCGACACCGCTCCCGACTACAACGACCCGTACGCGCACCAGCAGGACCTCGACGCACAACTCGACGGGCGGCTCGTCGACTACCGGCGCGTCGCCCTGGAACGCGTCGGCTACCGCGACCGCGACAGCGCCCGGTGGGAGTACACCTGGACCGCGCTGGCGAAGGACACCCGGTTCCCCGGCCCGCGCCGCGCCCTGTCGCAGACGTACATGTCCCGCGACGGCGTCGAGTACGCCCTGAACATGTCGGGACCGGCGAGCGACTGGGCGACCACGCAACGGCAGTTCGAGGCGGTGCTGCGGAGCTGGCAGGAGAAGACCGGCTGAGCCACGCCGCCGCGCGCGACGGCGCTCGCACGCCCGTCGGTTGTCGGCCACCCGTGTGACAGCGGCTCTGAGCAGGTGCGTCCGGTGGGGCATGATGGGACGCATGGTGACCGAGGGGGCGGGCGGGCGTGTCATCGCGGGCCGTTACCGGCTCCACGAGCGGCTCGGCCACGGCGGCATGGGCATCGTGTGGCGGGCCACCGACCAACTGCTCGCCCGTGAAGTGGCCGTGAAGGCGCTCCCCCTCGACGAGAGCCTCTCCGCGGCCGAGGCCCGGCGGCGCCGCGAACGCACCCTGCGCGAAGCCCGCGCGGTCGCGCAGTTGCGGCATCCGCACGTCATCGTCGTGCACGACGTGGTCGAGGACGACGAACGCGCCTACATGGTCATGGAACTCGTCGACGGCGGCTCGCTCGCCGACCGCGTCCTCGGCAGCGGCCCCGTCGACGCCGTCGAGGCCGCCCGCATCGGCGTCGCCCTGCTCGACGCGCTGGACACGGCCCACGCGTCGGGCATCCTGCACCGGGACGTGAAGCCGTCGAACGTGCTGCTCGCCGAGGACGGCCGGGTCGTCCTCACCGACTTCGGCGTGGCCCAGGTCGCGGGCTCCACCACGCTCACCGAGAACGGCTCCTTCGTCGGTTCCCCCGAGTACACCGCCCCGGAGCGGATGTCCGGTGCCGGGACCGGCCCGGAGTCCGACCTGTGGTCGCTGGGCGTGCTGCTGTGCGCGGTCCTCAGCGGCGCGTCCCCCTTCCACCGCGACTCGCTGGGCGGTGTGCTGCACGCCGTGGTCACCGAGGAGATCCGCCCGCCGGCGCAGGCCGGCCCGCTGCTGCCCGTCGTACGGGGCCTGCTGGAGCGCGATCCGCGACAGCGGCTGGACGCGGCGTCGGCGCAGCTGATGCTGCGTGCCTTCCTCGGCACGGGCCGTACGCCCCCGACACCGGAGGCGGCCGCGACGACCGGCGGGCCCCCGCGTGCGCGGCGGAGCGCCAGGCGGAGCGTGCTCATGGCAGTGCTGCTGGTCGTCGCCGCGGCCGGCGCGGGCGTCTCGGCGGCCGCGCTGCTCGCGGACGGAGGCGACGACGGGGGCGGTACGCCGGCGACCTCGGTGCCCGCGACGCCGCCGACGGAGCCGGAACCGACGTTGACCGGGACACCGACGACCGAGCCGGTGTCCCCGTCCGGGTCGGGTCCCGGCACCTGAGGATGTCCGGTTCCGGTACCTAAAAGGGAGATAAGCGGCACCCCGCGTCACGGGTCTGTGACCACCGCGCACCGGCGGTGGAAAGGGACACGCCCGGCGCGATATGGATGGACCCATGAGCAGCAACGGGGGACCCCGCAGCGGGGCGGACGAGCCGACGAGTTTTGACCTGCAACCGCCGAACCGGCCCGCCGCCGTGCCGCATCCGGGCAATCCGTACGCGGCACCGACCCAGGTCGTGCCGTCACCGTCGCAGGCCCCCTCGCCGGCTCCGTCGGTTCCGCCGGCCGGCGCGCCGGACCCGGGGGCCGGTCGGCTCATCGCCGGGCGCTACCGGCTGATCGCCAAGCTCGGTCACGGCGGCATGGGCACGGTCTGGCGCGCGCAGGACGAGACCGTGGACCGCGAGGTCGCCGTCAAGGAGCCCCGCGTCCCCGACCACCTTCCCGAACGCGAACGGGACAACGCCTTCGAGCGGATGCGCCGCGAGGCGCGCGCCGCGGCACGGCTCGACCACCCCGCGGTGGTCGACGTGCACGACGTGGCGGTCGTGGACGGGCAGCCGTGGATCGTGATGGAACTCGTGCGCGGGCGCTCGCTGGGCGACGCCCTCCAGGAGGGCACGCTGGGCGCGCGCGAGGCGGCCCGGATCGGCCTGGAGGTGCTCGGCGCGCTGGAGGCCGCGCACGCCGCGGGCGTCCTGCACCGGGACGTGAAGCCGGACAACGTCCTGCTCGGCAGGCACGACCGGGTCGTCCTCACCGACTTCGGCATCGCCCAGATCGAGGGCGAGACCAGCCTGACCGACACCGGAGGCTTCGTCGGCTCGCCCGAGTACATCGCCCCGGAGCGGGTGCTGGGCCAGCGCCCCGGGCCGGCGAGTGACCTGTGGTCCCTCGGCGTCGTGCTGTACGCGGCGACGGAGGGCGTCTCGCCGTTCCGGCGCAGCAACACCCCCGCCACGCTCCAGTCGGTGCTCAACGCCGCGCCGGCGCCGCCCGCCTCCGCGCAGGGCCCGCTGGCCGAGGTGATCACCGGCCTGCTGGACAAGGACCCGGCGCGCCGTCCGGACGCCGCCCGGGTCCGCGCCCTGCTGGACGCCGCCGCGAACCCGCCCGCGCCGCCGCCAACCCAGGTGGTCCGGCTCGCCGGGCCCGAGGGGCAGGGCGCGGCGCCGGTGTCCCGCTGGAGCGTCCGGCTGGGCCGCAACGCGTGGATCACCCTCGGCGCGGTGGTCGTCGCGGCGGCGGTGGCCTCGTACCTCGTGGTGGCCGACCCCTTCGCGGGCGACCTGCCGGACGGCTGGAAGCAGCACGAGCTGGGCGGCAAGGTCGGCATGGGCGTCGCCGTGCCCGGCGAGTTCGTGAAGGTGAAGCACCCGGACGACTGGGACGGCACCAACGAGACGTTCGCCGACCCGAGCGGCGCGGTCACCGTCGTCGTGGACCGGGACGTCAAGGCCGACGACAAGAGCAACGAGATCCCGGACACCGCAGGCGCCAACGCCTGGGCGGACTGGGAGATGCTCAAGGACGGCGAGTACTCCTGGAACTTCGCCGACGACCCCGCCCCGAAGGGCGAGCCGAGCGAGACCGAGTACAAGGGCGAGAAGGCCGCCGAGAACACCATCGCGTACACGACCGCGGACACGCAGGACCCCCGCGCCCGGGAGTTCCGCATCCTGTACTACCGGGCCGGCAACGGCGACATGTACAAGGTGTCGGTCGACTACCCGCGCGAGGGCTACTTCGCCGACGAGGGACGGGAGATCGCCCGGACGGTGATCGCCAACTGGGAGGTCGGCAAGCTCTGATGACGGACCCGGGACGGCTGGTCGGCGAGCGCTACCGGCTGCTGCGGCGCGTCGGCTCCGGCGCGGCGGGCACCGTCTGGCGCGGTCTCGACGAGGTCGCGCGGCGCGACGTCGCCGTCAGGCGGCCGCGGCTGCCCGGAGACCCGGGCGACGAGGCGTACCGCCGGGCGGCCCACCGTCTGAACCACGAGGCCCGTGCGGCCGCCCGCGTCGACCACCCCGCCGCCGTACGCATCCACGACGTGGTCGTCGAGGAGGCCGGGCCCGACGGACTGCCCTGGATCGTCATGGAGTGGGTCCCCGGCGAGTCCCTGCACGAGGCGCTCCTGCGCGGTCCGCTCGCGTCCCCCGAGGCCGCCCGCGTCGGCCTCGCCGTCCTCGGCGCGCTGCGCGCTGCGCACGCCGTCGGCATCGTGCACCGCGCGGTCGGGCCCGCCAACGTGCTGCTCGGCCCGCACGGCCGCGTCGTCCTCGCCGGCTTCGGCACCGCCCGTCCGCCGGGCGAGGAGGCCCTCCGGGGCGGCGGCCCCGCGGCCGACGTGCGGGCCCTGGGCGCCCTGCTGCACACCGCCGTGGCGGGCGACGGGCCGGCACCGGGGCCGCTGGGCGCGCTGATCGACCGGCTGCGGTCGCCGGACGCCGGGGTGCGGCCGACGGCGCAGGAGGCCGCCCGGCTGCTGGAGGCGGCGATCGCCGTCCCGTCGCCCGCCTCGGACCGAAAAGAAGCGATCAGATCCAGTCCTTCGGTGTAACGCGCTGATCAGCGGGTTTGTTGCCAGCGATCACTGGCGTCGTGTGAGCACTCGGTGAATCACGGTGAATCACCGTTACCGACGGGTACACAAAGCCCGCCCGGCGTCATACCCTGCGGCTCATGACGGACGCGCAGGCCCCGGAACTCACCGGCACGAACCCCCTCGCCCCCACCCCGGAGGGCGCCCGCACCGCTGCCGACGTGGTCACGCCCGAGCTGGTCGCCCAGCTCACCAAGGGCGTGGCCGGGTCCGGCCGCACCGCCAACCACACCCCGTTCACCGGCGAGAAGCTGGCCGACCTGCCCGAGTCCACGCCCGAGGACGTGGCCGGCGCCTTCGAGCGGGCCCGCGCAGCCCAGGCCGTGTGGGCCCGCACCCCGGTACGGCAGCGCGCCGCGGTCCTGCTCCGCTTCCACGACCTGGTCCTGGCGCGCCAGGCCGAGGTCCTCGACCTCATCCAGCTCGAGACCGGCAAGGCCCGCCTGCACGCCCACGAGGAGGTCCAGGCCGTCGCCGTCGCCGCCCGGCACTACGGCCGCAAGGCGCCCGCCTACCTGCGGCCCAAGCGCCACACCGGTGCCGTGCCGACCCTGACGAAGGTCACCGAGCTGCGCCACCCGCGCGGCGTCGTCGGCCAGATCGCCCCCTGGAACTACCCCCTGGAGCTGTCCGTCGGCGATGCGCTGCCCGCCTTCGTCGCGGGCAACGCCGTCGTCATGAAGCCCGACACCGAGACCTGCCTGACCGCCCTGTGGGCCCGTGACCTGCTGATCGAGGCCGGTCTGCCCGCCGAGGTCTTCCAGGTCGTCCTCGGCGAGGGACCCGTCGTCGGCCCCGAGGTCGTCAAGCACGCCGACTACGTCTCCTTCACCGGCTCCACCCGCACCGGCCGCGAGGTCGCCCGGGGCGCCGCCGCCCGCCTGGTCGGCGTCTCCCTCGAACTCGGCGGCAAGAACGCCATGCTGGTCCTCGAGGACGCCGACATCGAGAAGGCCGCGGCGGGCGCCGTCCGCGCCTGCTTCTCCTCGGCCGGCCAGCTCTGCATCTCCATCGAGCGGCTCTACGTCCACGAGTCCGTCGCCGACGCCTTCCTGGACCGCTTCGCCGCCCGCACCAGGGCCATGCGGCTCGGCACCTCCCTCTCCTACGGCGCCGACATGGGCTCGCTGGTGGGGGAGCGGCAGCTGGAGACCGTGACGCGGCACGTCGCGGACGCCGTGGAAAGGGGCGCCACGCTCGTCGCCGGCGGCGTCGCCCGCCCGGACATCGGCCCGTACTTCTACGAGCCGACCATCCTCGACGGCGTCACCGACCCCATGACCGTCTGCACCGAGGAGACCTTCGGGCCGGTCGTCTCCGTCTACCGCTTCAAGACCGAGAACGAGGCCGTCGAGCACGCCAACTCCACGCCGTACGGCCTGAACTCCTCGGTCTGGACGAAGGACGCCCGGCGCGGCCGTGAGGTCGCCGCCCGGCTGCGCACCGGCACCGTCAACATCAACGAGGGGTACGCGCCCGCCTACGGCAGCGTCCAGTCCCCGATGGGCGGCATGAAGGACTCCGGGCTCGGCCGCCGGCACGGCTCCGAGGGCATCCTCAAGTACACCGAGGCCCAGACGGTCGCCCACCAGCGGCTGCTGCCGATGGCGCCGTCGCTGGGCATGGACGACGAGAAGTACGCGGCGTTCATGAGCCGGAGCCTGCGCCTGATGAAGGCCTTCCGCCTGCGCTGAGCAGCCCGCCGCCATCACCCGTACCCGTACCCGTTCTCGACGAGGAGAGCACGTGTCGCAGGAGAAGACTGTCCAGACCCGGGACGAGAACGGGTACGACTACGACGTCGTCGTCGTGGGGTCGGGATTCGGCGGCTCCGTCTCCGCCCTCCGTCTCACCGAGAAGGGCTACCGCGTCGGGGTCCTGGAAGCCGGCCGCCGCTTCACCCGCGAGTCGCTGCCCAGGAACTCCTGGGACCTGAAGAACTACCTCTGGGCGCCGAAACTCGGCATGTTCGGCATCCAGCGCATCCACCTGCTAGGGAACGTCATGGTCCTGGCGGGCGCCGGCGTCGGCGGCGGCTCCCTCAACTACGCCAACACCCTCTACGTGCCGCCCAAACCCTTCTTCGACGACCCCCAGTGGCGCGACATCACCGACTGGCACGAGGAGCTGACGCCGTACTACGACCAGGCCCGGCGCATGCTCGGGGTCCGGCTCAACCCGACGATGACCCCCTCCGACGTGCACCTGAAGGCCGCCGCCGAGAAGATGGGCTGCGGCGACACCTTCCACATGGCCCCGGTCGGCGTCTTCTTCGGCGACGGCGAGGACGCCGACGGCAAGGCGACGGCCGGCCCCGGCGAGCAGGTGCCCGACCCGTACTTCGGCGGGGCGGGACCCGACCGCAGAGCGTGCAACGAGTGCGGCGAGTGCATGACCGGCTGCCGGCACGGCGCGAAGAACACCCTCAACGAGAACTACCTGTACCTGGCGGAGAAGGCGGGCGCCGTCGTGCACCCGATGACGACGGTCGTCTCCGTCACGGACGACTCGCGGGGCGGATACGCGGTTGCCACGCTGCCCACCGACCGCAAGAAGAAGGGCGAGGGCCGCACCTTCACCGCCCGCCGGGTCGTCGTGGCCGCCGGCACCTACGGCACCCAGACCCTGCTGCACCGCATGAAGGCGGGCGGCCAGCTTCCCCACATATCGGGCGCCCTCGGCGAGTTGACGCGCACCAACTCCGAGGCGCTGGTCGGCGCCCAGACCGACGACCGGCGCTACCGCAGCGCCACCGGCGAGGCACGGGCCGACTTCACGCGCGGCGTCGCCATCACGTCCTCGATCCACCCCGACGCCAACACCCACATCGAACCGGTGCGTTACGGCAAGGGCTCCAACTCGATGGGCGGCCTGTCCATCCTCCAGGTCCCCTACGCCGGGCAGACCGCCTCGGGCGCCTCGCGCGTCCTGGGCTTCCTGGGGCACGCGGCCAAACACCCGCTGCTGGTCCTGCGTTCGCTCTCCAACCGCAAGTGGTCCGAGCGGACCATCATCGGCCTGGTCATGCAGTCCCTGGACAACTCCCTGACCACGCACCTGAAAACGTCGGGCGTCGGCAAGGGCCTGCTCACCGCCCGCCAGGGCCACGGCTCGCCCAACCCCAAGCAGATCAAGGCCGCGACCGAGGGTGCCTCCGCACTCGCCGCCGAGATCAACGGCTTCGCCGGCTCCAACGTCGGCGAACTGATGGGCACCCCGCTCACCGCCCACTTCCTCGGCGGCTGTCCCATCGGCGCCACCCGCGAGACCGGCGTCATCGACCCGTACCACCGGCTCTACGGCCACCCCGGCATCTCGGTCGTCGACGGCGCCGCCGTCTCGGCCAACCTGGGTGTCAACCCGTCCCTGACCATCACGGCCCAGGCCGAACGGGCGATGTCGTACTGGCCGAACAAGGGCGAGAGCGACCCGCGCCCCGCTCAGGGCGCCGCGTACGAACGTGTCGCCGCCGTCGAGCCGCACTCCCCGGCCGTCCCGGAGAAGGCGTTCGGCGCTCTGCGGCTGCCGTTCCTCGACGTGCCCGCCGTGCCGCCGAAGAAGTAGCGGCTCCCGGGAAGCGAAGAGGTGAGCGGGACCCGCACCCCCCTCCGAGTGCGGGTCCCTCTCACCCGGCCTGTGTCACGCCGCTGCCGGGAGCGTCACGTGTCCGAACCGGTCCTGCGCCGCCGCACCAGGAACACCGCACCGCCGCCCACGACCACGGCGAGTCCGCCGACGAGGCCGATCACCGGCAGCGCCGAGCTGGAGCCGGTCGCGGCGAGGCTCCCGGTGACCTGCGGGGTGCCGGCGGCCCGCTTCGTCATGGCGACGGGTGCCCTGCCGCCCTCCTGCGGCCTGGTGCCCTCCGTGTCCGTGCCGGGGGCCACGATCCGGAACCTGTAGGCGACGTCGCCGAAACCGGTGCACTCGCCGTCGGCGTCACCGTAGATCGTCGCGCCGAGCGTGAAGCCCGCGCCGACCGGAGCACCGGCCCGCACGTCGATCCGCATCGGGACGGCGACCTCGTAGTCGGGCGCCAGCTCGTCGGTGTAACCGATGTATCCGACCGCGTAGCCGAGTTCGTCCAGCTCCTCCCAGGTCTTGTCCCGGGGGTTCCAGGCCTGGAGGCTTACCTGCTCGCTCTCGAACAGTTCCTCGCCGCCGAGGTCGGCGGAGGCGCCGGCCAGGTACTCCAGGTTCTGCAGCGTCGAACCGGAGTTGTTGGCCACGTTCAGCGAGAACTCGTGCCAGCCGCTGCCCGTCGCGATCTCGCCGGGCAGTCCCTCGATGTCGACGTCGACCTTGGTGTCCTCGCACACGGACGGCTCGGGGCCGGAGCTCCCGGTCTCCTCCGGGCCGTCCTCAGGCACGGACATGCTCGGGGACGGGTCCGCGGGGGCGGACGCGGCCGGCTCCGAGCCGCCGGGGGCGGGCGCGGTCTCGTCGTCCGTCGCGCTCGGGGGAGTGGTGGGGTCCGTGGGGCTCGATGTGGTGTTCGCCGAGTCGCCCGGGGCGGACGCGGTCTCGCCCGCCGCGTCGTCCGCCTCGTCCGACGGGGCGGACGAGGGCCCGGAAGCGGTAGGGGACGAGGACTGGGACGGCGTCGTGTCGCCGGTCGCGTAGGCGGACGGGGCCGCGAGGAGCGCGGCGGGGGCGACCACCGCCGTGACGGCGGCTGCGGCCAGGACGCGACGAAGCTTCATGCCTGGTGTGATCAGTGAAGCCTGTGAATGGTTGTCCCCGCATTCACAGAATCCTTATGTGGCCTGCGTCACTGATGTGGCGGGACTGCCGTGGCAACGGTGACGGACCGGCGGCGGGCGGCACGGCGAAGGGCCCCGCGGAACTGCGGCCGCAGGGCCCTCCCTCTCAGCCGGCACCGGCGTCAGGGCAACGCCGGTGCCTCGGGAGCGGCGCCGGGGGGTTGCGCCGCTTGACTCGGATGCTTGCGTTGAACGGGGGACCCGTTCCGTCGGCCGGCCCCGGGCGTCCCCGGAGCCGGCCGTTCTCTTGGGTGACCGGGCTGCTGTCCCCTGCCGTCCGGTCACTTCCCGGAGCGAGGTCCCACGACGTGCGGCACGATCCGTACGTCTCATCGCTCCAGCGAGCCACGCGTGGTTCTTTCGGGCCCGCCCCTGGCTGACACGGACACCGGGACCAACGAAGCCGCTCGCCCGCCGGTCACGCGCCGTACGGGTGAGAAGGGGCCCGAACTCAGATACGACCCCGCTCGTGCCACGGCACCGGAAGGTGCCGGATCAGACGCGCCCGCGGCACAGCTCCAGCATCGTCATCGCCAGCGCGGTGCCCGGCTTGCCCAGCGCCTGCCGGTAGTGGTCGAGCACCTCCATCTCGCGCGAGAGGTTCACTCGCCGGCCGCCGGAGGTGATCCGCGCCTCCTGGACGACCGCGGAGACGGCCATCCGTTCCTGGATCAGCCCGATGATCCGGTCGTCCAGGGCGTCGATGCGCTCCCGGGCGCCGGTGATCACGCCGGCGGCCTCCGGGGTGTGGGCGCCGGTCTTGTCGGCTGCGGTGACGGTCATGTCGGTGGCTCCTCGCCGAAGGGTGGCGGCACCCGGGACCGGCACGGTCCGCGAACGCCAGACGCCCCGGACCTTGTCGGCCCGGGGCGCCTGGGAAGTCGCTTGTCAGTTGCTCAAGCAGCACGACCATGGCAGCCGGTGGGCCGGTTGCCATAGGTAAACAGGAAGGTCTGGTGCTTGCGCATGGGCCCAGTATGCCCCGGCGACGGTCGGTGTCCAAGCCGGTTCGCATGGTGAGACCCCTCGGCGGGACCCGGTGGGCGGGCCGGGGCACCCGCCCACCTCGGTAGAATCGGGGGCACAAGCTCCCCGCCCGACCGCCGGAAGGCACCCCGTGTCATCAGCGACTCCCGCTGCCGCCGCCCCCGACACCGTCCTGGTCGTCGACTTCGGCGCGCAGTACGCCCAGCTCATCGCCCGTCGTGTCCGCGAGGCGCGGGTCTACAGCGAGATCGTGCCGAGCTCCATGCCGGTCGAGGAGATCCTCGCCAAGAACCCGGCGGCCATCATCCTCTCGGGCGGCCCCTCGTCGGTGTACGAGCCGGGCGCCCCGACCCTCGACCGCTCCCTGTTCGAGGCCGGCGTCCCGGTCTTCGGCATGTGCTACGGCTTCCAGCTGATGGCGCAGACCCTCGGCGGCACCGTCGACAACTCCGGTGCCCGTGAGTACGGCCGCACCGACCTCACGGTCTCCAAGCCGTCCTCCACCCTCTTCGAGGGCACCCCGGCCGACCAGGCAGTGTGGATGTCGCACGGCGACGCCTGCTCCGCCGCCCCCGAGGGCTTCACCGTCACCGGCTCCACGGACGTCGTCCCGGTCGCCGCCTTCGAGAACGACGAGAAGAAGCTCTACGGCGTCCAGTACCACCCCGAGGTCATGCACTCCACGCACGGCCAGCAGGTGCTGGAGCACTTCCTGTACCGGGGCGCGGGCCTGAGTCCCGACTGGACCACGGGCAACGTGATCGAGGAGCAGGTCGCCGCCATCCGCGCGCAGGTCGGCGACAGGCGCGCCATCTGCGGCCTGTCCGGCGGCGTGGACTCCGCCGTCGCCGCCGCCCTCGTCCAGAAGGCCATCGGCTCCCAGCTGACCTGCGTCTACGTCGACCACGGCCTGATGCGCAAGGGCGAGACCGAACAGGTCGAGAAGGACTTCGTGGCCGCGACCGGCGTGCAGCTGAAGGTCGTGGACGCCGAGGAGCGCTTCCTCAAGGCGCTGGCCGGGGTCTCCGACCCCGAGGAGAAGCGGAAGATCATCGGCCGCGAGTTCATCCGGGTCTTCGAGCAGGCGCAGCTGGAGATCATGCAGGAGGACGGTCCCGAGGTCGCCTTCCTCGTGCAGGGCACGCTCTACCCGGACGTCGTCGAGTCCGGCGGCGGCACCGGCACCGCCAACATCAAATCCCACCACAACGTGGGCGGTCTCCCCGACGACATCGAGTTCGAGCTGGTCGAGCCGCTGCGCCAGCTGTTCAAGGACGAGGTCCGGATGGTCGGCCAGGAGCTGGGCCTGCCGGACGAGATCGTCCAGCGCCAGCCCTTCCCGGGCCCCGGCCTCGGCATCCGCATCGTCGGCGAGGTCACCAAGGAGCGGCTCGACCTGCTCCGCGAGGCCGACGCCATCGCCCGCGAGGAGCTCACCGGGGCCGGCCTCGACCGCGACATCTGGCAGTGCCCCGTGGTGCTGCTCGCGGACGTCCGCTCCGTCGGCGTCCAGGGCGACGGCCGCACCTACGGCCACCCGATCGTCCTGCGCCCGGTCTCGTCCGAGGACGCCATGACAGCCGACTGGTCCCGGCTGCCGTACGACGTGCTCTCGAAGATCTCGACCCGGATCACCAACGAGGTCAAGGACGTCAACCGGGTCGTCCTCGACGTGACGTCGAAGCCGCCGGGGACGATCGAGTGGGAGTGAGCCCGAGGGCGCTCCCTATGTGCGCCTGACGGTGCGCACGGGCCGACCGGGCTGCCAGATCTCGACGACGAGGTACTTGTCGTCCTCGACGAAGGTGCGCACGACCTCCGTCAGCTCGGTACGGAAGAGGTGGAACGGCTCCGGCGGTTCCACCTCTTTCACGTACCCGGCCTTGGCCGCGGGGTCCTCGACCTCGACCGCCCGCCCGGCGATCCGTACGTCCCCGCCGCCCAGGTCGGTGCCGCCGCCCGGGTTCGCCTGGAGCGCGAAGCGCGCATCCCGGCGCAGGTCGAGGGCCTTGAGCGAGCCCGGCATCATGCCCAGCCACAGCTCGCCGGTCAGGAAACGCACCTCCAGGCCGGTGGTGCGGGGCGAACCGTCCTTGCGGAGGGTGGCGAGGACGTGGTGCGTGTACGCGCCGAAGCGCGCCTCGACGGTGCCGGCCAGGGCGGGTTCGGCGGCGGCGAAACCGGCCCAGTTCACGGGTGTGCCTGAAGTCATACGCCGAGTGTGGACCCGAAAACCGACACCTTCTGTCGGGTAACCGGACGTGTTCATCCGTGGGGACGTCTCACGGCCGGGTCAACACCGCGATCCCCGCATCACCCCTGCTGAGCGGACGTAAGGCGGGGCAACGGGCGGGGCAGGGCCGGGGTACGGCACAATTCGCTTTCGTCCCAAGGGACTTAGAGGCTCCCACGGCTTCTGCCCACGGTCGCTTGTGACGGGTTCTTTCACAGGTGCGGGCACAGGGTGCGGGAAGGCGGGCGTCGGGCGTGGCGGTGCAGGAGGCGAGACGCGGGAGCGGCTCGGACAGGGGCGCGTACGAGGCGGCTGCGCACGGCGGCGGCTGCACCTGCGGGGACTGCCCGCACGGCGCCCGCGAGGGGCACCGCCGGGCGGTCGCCGCGTTTCTGCTGCGGCGGGACGAGTTCGCGGCCGGGCAAGGGCTGCCGGCCGCGGTGGCCCACTCGGCCTCCGCCTCCCGCCAGTGGGTCTCGGAGGAACTGACCCAGTCCGCGGAAGCCGTCGCCGAACGCGGCCGAGCCGAGGGCGAAGCCTGGCTCGCCGCGCTGGGCCGGCGCACGACGGCCGTCGTGTGGGCGGCGGTCGTCCTGCTGCTGCTCGGGCAGGCGCTCACCGCGGTCGGCGCCGGCTGGTCGGCGGCGCGCACCGCCGGGCTCGCGGCGGCCGTGGTGGTGGCCGGCGCCCTGACGGCGGCGTCCTGGTTCCACCGGGCCCGGGGCGGCGCGCCGGCCCCGGTCATCGGCGAGGACAACCGCCTGTCCACCTCCCGCGCGGTGGCGGCCGCCTGGGTCCTCTTCATCGCCTACGCCGTGCTCGTGCTGGCCGGGCAACTGGCCGTCGCCTCGGGGCCCGACCGGCGGGACGCGCTGATCTCCGGCCTCGACCTCGGCCGCGGCGCCGGTGCGGTGACCGTCCTCGCGGTGGTCTGCGCGGTCGCGGTCCTGGTGCGGCGGGTGGTCGGCCTCAGGGTGCTGGGCCAGCGGCTGCAGAAGGTCCGTGCCGACCGGCCGCGCGCGTCCGACCTGCTGACGGACGACGCTGGCCGCGGATCCTTCGCCGACATCCAGTACGTCGTGATCAGCGCCGTGGCCCTGGTGTTCGCGGCGGTACGGCTGGCGCGGCGCCCGGAGCAGCTGCCCGACCTGCCGTGGGGTCTGGCGGTGGTGGTGCTCGTGTCCGCGGCGACCTACGTGGCCGGGAAGTACGCCGAGGGCGGCCGGCCGGTGGTCCTCTCCGTGGTCCGGGCCCGGGAGGCCGGTGACCTGGACGCGCCGATCCGCACCGGCGACGACATCGAGATCCGCGGTGCGGGCTTCGTGCCGCCGGGCGCCCAGCGGGCGGACCGGCTGTCCCGGATGGTCGTCCGCATCGGCGCGGTCAACGTCCACGTCCCCCTGGTCCCGGTGACGGGCGGCTTCAGCAATCCCTCGGACGACCTGCTGACGGTGCCCGTCCCGGCGGACGTCGAACCCGGCCGGGTGGAGGTCCAGGTGGTCACCGGCGCGGGCGTGGAGACCAACCGGTACACCATCGACGTGACGGACTGACACCTCGCCTCGTCTCGCCCTCCCGTCCCCGCCCCGGACGGCGGGCCGGCAACCTGTCGAAACCGACAGCAAGAAACCGGTCGCCGAGGGTTGAGCGGGGCCCCCGTGCCCTACGTATGGTCTGGTGGGGGGTCCGGGCATGCGCGGCGAGAGGCGGCTGGCAGTGATGACTCACGGGATGCGGACGGATGTCCACACCTCGCCCGGGAGCGGGGGAGACCGGCGGGACAACGCCGCCCGGTACGCCCTCCTCCCCCTCCGGATCTTTCTCGGTGTCACCTTCGTCTACGCCGGTCTGGACAAGCTCACCGACAGCGCCTTCATGAAGGACGCGGGTGCCGGTTCCGTCGGCGACATGATGCGCGCGGTCCGGGACTCCTCGGCCGTCCCCGCCCTGGTCGACCTGGCCCTGAAGAGCCCGGCCGGCTTCGGCTACGCCATCGCCCTGGGCGAGCTGGCCGTCGGCCTCGGCACCCTGCTCGGACTCCTCACCCGCCTGGCGGCGCTCGGCGGCGCGCTGATCTCGCTCAGCCTGTGGCTGACCGTCAGCTGGGCCTCCGACCCCTACTACTACGGCAACGACCTCGCCTACCTCATGGCCTGGCTGCCCCTCGTCCTCGCCGGCGCCCCGCTGCTGTCCCTCGACGCCGTGCTCCGCTCCCGGCGCCGGGGACGGGCGGGCGGGTACCGGTAGCGGCGGGCTGCCGGCGGCGCGAGCGGCGCCGTCAGCGGGGGAGGTCCGCCCGGGGTTCGTCGGGCGCCGCCACGCCCGGCGCTCCGCGGCGCCGGTGCACGGACCGGGCCACGAGCCCGACGACGCCCGCGAGGCAGAGCCCGCCATTGACGAGGGGGATCAGCACGAACCACGGCGTCTCCCAGAGGCCGCCCGCGTCGCCGGCGTAGATGACACCGGCCAGCATCAGGAAGAGACCGGCCACCAGCCGGCCCGGCTGGAACCTATGACGCAGCACGGGTCACCTCCGCCTGACCGACGCCGACCTGGAGGTCCAGGTCGAGCGTGCCGGCGTCCTTGCCGCCCCCCGCGGGGGACAGGGTGAGCTCCTTGTGCTTGCCCGGGGCCACGTCCACGTCCTTCTCGTCGTCGCCGGGCAGCTGGATGTCGCCCACGCCCACCTCGACGCTCAGCCGCACGGTCACGTCCTGCGGCACGACGACCCGTATTCGGCCCATGCCCACGTCGGCCCGGGTGCTCACCGTCTGCCCCTCGCCCAGGTCCAGCCGGGACAGGTCGAGGGTGCCGCTGCCCGCGCCGATCTCGTACTGATCGCGCACGTCGGCCGCCACCACGGGCTTCCAGGTGGTCCGCACCCACTCGGTGCCCACGTTCTCCGGTATCGCGACCGACCCGGCCAGCAGGCCCGCCGTGATGATCGCCAGGAAGATCGAACCGGCTCCCGTGCGCCCGAGGAGGGAACTGACCGCGATACCGAGGCCGAAGACGGCCAGCGCGCACGCCAGACCGGTCTGCAGGCTGCTGCCGAGCCCGTGGTCGTCCCAGGTCAGCCGGGTCCCGAGGAAACCCGCGAGCAGGGCGAGGAGGAACACCCAGCCGCCGATGCCCCGGGGGCCGCGGGTCTGTGCGGACCGGGAACGCGGGTCGCCCGCGAGGGCGTGGTCCCGGCGCCCCGGGATGCCGCGGCCGATGTTGACGGCCGCCGCGATGTCACGCTCCACGGAGTCCGGCGGGCCCCACATGTATCCCGTCCCGCCGTCGTGGGTGCCGTCCTTGACGATGGGGTCGCGCCACCAGGAGGGCCAGGTGTACATGATCGGGGGAGCCTGGGCCTCCGGCGGGGCGTCGGCGACGGCCTGGGCCGAGAGCGGATCCGGTTCGGGCGTTCTGCGCTGCCGCGACCAGTACCCCGCGCCCGCGAGGAGAAGGGAGAGGACGACGCCGAAGGTGAGCACGCCGCCGTTGTTCAGCATGGTGAGGAAGACCCCGCAGCCGACCAGGGCGAAGAGCACGGCCGCCAGCGCCTGGCCGTCGACCCGGCCGGTGAGCAGCTTGCGCACCTCGTTCTCCTCCTCGTCGTCGTAGGGGACGAAGAGCCAGGCGAAGCCGTAGAAGATGAGGCCTATGCCGCCGGTCGCGGAGAGCACCGCGAGGGTGATCCGGAAGATCACCGGATCCAGGTCGCACTGCCGCCCGAGGCCGGCGCACACGCCGGCGAGCGACTTGTGCCGCCGGTCGCGCCGGAACCGGTGCGGCGGCCCGGGGACGTCCGTGCCGCCGGCGGCGCCCGCGTCGGCCGGGGCACCCGCGCCGGCCGCACCGGCATCCGCGGCGGACGCGGCATCCTGCGGCCCGGCGCCCCGCGGGGGGCGCGGGCCGGAGCCGGGTCCCGGACCCGTCGCGGCGTGCTCGTGATCTGTCATGAGTCCATGGTGACGGGCGCGGCGCCGTGACGGCAGCCGGTACGACCCTGGTCGGACCCTGATATCGGCCCTGACTCCCCGCCCGGGGAGCGTTCGAGGCCCGCACCGCCCTCCGCGGGCCGAAGATCAGGGGTGAGTGGGGGAACGACCCTGATGCCCCGGCTCCCGCACCCGTGTGAATATCGGTGTCATGCCGGAAGCCGCAGCAGCACCCGTCGTCGAACCGCGGCCGCCGCGCAAGCTCTACCGGAGCAGCGACGGACGCTGGCTCGGCGGGGTGGCGCGGGGGCTCGCCGGACATCTCGGGCTGCCCGTCATCTGGGTCAGGTTCGCCTTCGTCGGCCTGTTCATGGCCGACGGCCTGGGCGCGCTGCTGTACGCGGCCTTCTGGTTCTTCGTGCCGCTGGGCGTCGGGGGAGTGGAGGCGCAGAAGCCGCCGTCCCTCGTCACCTCCGAGACCGCGCCGGACGGCCGCCGCAGACTCGTCGCCCGCAAACCGGACAAGGGGCAGATGGTCGCCCTGCTCCTCATGGTCGTCGTGGCCCTGGTCTTCGTGGGCAACGTCGACCTCGGCGGCGGAGCCAAGGTGTACCTGTGGCCGACCGTGCTCGTCGGCGCCGGCGTCGCCCTCGTCTGGCGCCAGGCGGACAACGCGCGCCGGGCCCGCTGGGCCGAGGTGGGACGCCACCGCCGTACCGTCACCCTGCTGCGCTCCGTGGCAGGCGTCCTGCTGGTGACGGCCGGAGTCACCGGCATCTTCGTCCTCCAGGGATCCGCCGCCCACCTCGGCTCCGTCCTCCAGGCGGCCCTCGCCGTCCTCGTCGGCACAACGCTCCTCGCCGGCCCCTACCTGGTGCGGATGACGCAGGACCTCTCCGAGGAGCGGCTGATGCGCATCCGCGCCCAGGAGCGCGCCGAGGTCGCCGCCCACGTCCACGACTCGGTGCTGCACACCCTGACCCTGATCCAGCGCAACGCGGAGAGCGCGGGCGAGGTGCGCCGCCTGGCCCGTGCCCAGGAGCGCGACCTGCGCGCCTGGCTCTACAAGCCCGAGGGCAACGGCAAGGACGAGGACGACGAGCCCACCACCCTCGCCGAGGCCGTCAAGCGCAACGCCGCGGAGGTCGAGGACAAGCACGGCGTCCCGATCGAGGTGGTCGTCGTCGGCGACTGCCCGCTCGACGAGAGGACCAGCGCACAGATGCAGGCCGCGCGTGAAGCGATGGTGAACGCGGCCAAGTACGGTGGCGAGGGCGGCGCCGTACAGGTCTTCGCCGAAGTCGAGGGCAGGACGGTCTTCGTGTCCGTCCGGGACCGCGGCCCCGGCTTCGACCTCGACTCGATACCCGCCGACCGCATGGGCGTCAGAGAATCGATCATCGGCCGCATGGAGCGCAACGGCGGCACGGCGCGGCTGCGCGCGGTGCCGGACGGCGGCACGGAGGTCGAACTGGAAATGGAGAGGGCGGAGAAGACGTCATGAGCGACCCGACCGAGGCGAACGGAACGGCGGGAACGGGCGGGACGGCCGAGCCCGCGCAGCCGGCCACCGGCGGCGCGGGAGAGCGCCACGTACGTGTGGTGCTCGTCGACGACCACCGCATGTTCCGCACCGGTGTGCAGGCCGAGATCGGCCAGACCGCCGAGACCGGGGTCGAGGTCGTCGGCGAGGCCGCCGACGTCGACCAGGCCGTCACGGTCATCACCGCGACCCGCCCCGAGGTCGTCCTCCTCGACGTCCACCTCCCCGGCGGCGGCGGGGTCGAGGTGCTGCGCCGCTGCGCACCCCTGATGAGCGACGCCGAGCGGCCCGTCCGCTTCCTTGCCCTGTCCGTCTCGGACGCGGCGGAGGACGTGATCGGTGTGATCCGCGGCGGCGCCCGGGGCTACGTGACCAAGACCATCACCGGCACCGATCTGGTCAACTCCGTCTTCCGCGTCCAGGAGGGCGACGCCGTCTTCTCCCCGCGCCTGGCCGGGTTCGTCCTCGACGCGTTCGCCTCCACCGACGCCCCGCCGGTCGACGAGGACCTCGACCGCCTCACCCAGCGCGAGCGCGAGGTACTGCGCCTGATCGCCCGCGGCTACGCGTACAAGGAGATCGCCAAGCAGCTGTACATCTCGGTCAAGACCGTCGAGTCCCACGTCTCCGCGGTCCTGCGCAAGCTCCAGCTGTCCAACCGGCACGAGCTGACCCGGTGGGCGACGGCACGGCGGCTGGTGTGACGGATTCGCGGGGGAGGTCACACCACCCGCGCGGCCCCCGCGAACGGCATCTCGTCGACCGGGGCCACGCGCACCGGTGCCGACGGGTTCGGGGCGTGGATCATCCGGCCGTTGCCGACGTAGATGCCGACGTGGCTGATGCCCGAGTAGAAGAAGACGAGGTCGCCCGGGAGGAGTTCGGACCGGGAGACGCGGCGGCCCGCGTCGATCTGGGCGTAGGTCGTGCGCGGCAGGGAGATCCCGGCGGCGCGGTAGGCGGCCTGGGTCAGGCCCGAGCAGTCGAAGGCGTTCGGGCCGGTCGCGCCCCACACGTAGGGGCTGCCGAGCTTCTGGTAGGCGTAGGCGACGGCCGCCGCCGCGCGGGAGTTGGGTGCCTGGGCGGAGGCGGACAGGCTCGCCCGGGGCCCGGGGGAAGAGGCCCGGGAGGCGCGGTGCGCCGTGCCCTCGCCGACGCCGGCGCGTTCCTCGGCCGTCACCCGGGACAGCAGGCGGCGGGCCTCCTCCAGCTTGCCGGTGACGGTCTCGCGGTGGCGTTTCAGCTCCGCCCGGCGCGACTTCAGCGAGGTCACCTCGATGCGGGCGGCGCCGCGCAGTTGCTCGATGTCGCGGAGTTCCTTGCGCACGCGCCCCACCGCGGCCTTCTGCCGGCTGCCCGCGCGCTCGGCGAACGCGGCTCCGTCGAGATACCGGTCCGGGTCCGAGGAGAGCGCCAGTTGCAGTGCCGGGTCCAGGCCGCCGCTGCGGTACTGCGCCGCCGCGACCGAACCCAGCGCCTCCCGTGCCGAGTTCAGCCGGTCCTCCTTGCGGGCGGCCTCGTCCCGCAGCTCCTCCAGGCGCTGTTCGGCGGCGTCCGCCTTCTCCTTCGCGCCGTTGTACTTCTCCGTGGCCACCTCGGCCTCCTGGTAGAGCTTGTCCACCTTGGCCCTGACCTGCGCCGCCGTCGGCTGCGGAGCGGCGTGCACGGTCCCGCCCAGTCCCGTCGCGGTGGCCGCACCCGCGAGGGTGATGGTGGCCGCCGTACGGACTCTGCCGCCGCCCGTCGCGCGCTGTCGCGGCCTGCGGTGCGTTCCCACCTGCGATCCACGTCCTTCCGTACGACTCGACTCCGGCCCGTGCCGGGTCGGCTCCGGTTCGCTCCGGCTGCCTGGGCCAGGACGCTAGGCGCGTCGGTAACGGTCCGGTGACGGGATGCGTGGAAGTGGCGGTAGCGGATCGGCTGGCGACCGTATGTGACCGCCATCCTCTCCGGAGCCCGTCTCCTTCACGCAGGGTGATGACCGTTATGCCAGATCGGGGGCGGGCGGGGGAGGTGAGCTGTTATGGGAGCGGCCGGGCGAGTGGGAGCGGGCCGGTGTCCGGGCGGGGCGGGCCCCTCATTAGGCTCCGGCCTCATGGACGTTCTCATCCACCTCTTCGTCGGCCTGCACATCATCGGCATCGCCGCGCTCCTCGGCGGCTTCCTGACCCAGATGAAGGCGATGGGCCGGGGCGCGGCCCGTTTCACCCCCGCGATGCTGCACGGCGCGCTGACGATGCTGGTCACCGGTGCCGTCCTGGTGGGCCTCAACCAGGCCCAGGACTACTTCGTGGACAACGTCAAGATCGGCGTGAAGCTCGCCGTCCTGGTCGTGATCCTCGGCCTGGTCTACGTGAAGCGCGACGAGGAGAAGGTGGAGAAGCCGCTGTTCGGCCTGGTGGGCGCGCTGACCCTGGCCAACGTCTTCATCGCGGTGCTGTGGACCTGACCGCCCCGGCGGCCGCCCGCGCGGACCGCATCCCGGCCCGGGCCCGGACGACCGCGCCCGCGGCGACCGCCAGCCACCCGGCCACCGCGATCCACACCAGTGCCCGGCCGGGCGCGTCCAGCCACGGGACGTCGACAGCCGCGGCCACCGACAGCGTCGCCGCCGCCGTCATGCCGAGCGGGAAGACCGTCGACCAGCGGCGTACGTCGTAGCGGAGGCGGGGCCAGGCGATCTCGGCTGCCAGGAGTACGGCGTACCAGGCGAGGTCGAGGGCGAGCAGGAAGACGGTCAGGTCGTGCAGGACGGCGTGGTCGTCGGCGTTCCACAGGTACATGCCGGTCCCGGCCGCCGCGAGCAGTTTGGCCCCGGCGAGGGCCGAGATGGCGAGCGCGCCGCCCGCCACCCAGTGGTCCCCGGCGCCCCTGGCCACCTGCCGCAGATCGAAGCGGAACAGCGCGATCAGGTAGAGGACGATCCCCAGCCAGAACGGCACCAGCGCCACGTGCGCCAGCCAGGGCGTCGAGGTGGCCGCGGCCAGGGTGGCGGCGAGCACGGCCAGCCCCTCGGTGGCCACGCAGCCCAGGAACACCGCCCCGGGCATCCTCCGTCCCCAGTGCTGTACGACGAGGAACAGCAGCCACGGCCACAGCAGAGCCGCCAGCACCAGCAGCACCGCCGCCACGAGCGACCAGCCGAGCACGGAGAAGCGGGTGCCGAGCACGGCCGTCGCGGCGACCGCGGTCAGCGCCCCCGGCGTCCCGGCCCGTTCCACCCACTGCGTCCGGTCCGAGAACAGCAGGTGGACGAAGTTCGCCGCCAGTATCAGCCAGGCGGCACAGGCCAGCGCCAGGGCGATCCGGGACAGGACCTCGCGGCCCGTCAGGTGGAGGGCGACCGACACGATGCCGGTCGCCATCACCGCGGCTCCGGCCGCCGGTGGACGCTGCGCCACCCAGGTACGCAGCGCGGAGGGACGGGTGGCCGATGACATGCGCCCGATGCTAGAGACCCGTACCGATCAGGCCGGGCGCACCACGCTGTAGATCGACGACTCGCCGTCGTAGAAGATCGACTCCTCGCGGACGTACGCGCCCGGCTTCGGGGCGTGGATCATCATGCCGTCGCCGATGTACAGGCCGACGTGGCTGATGTCGTCGTAGAAGAAGACCAGGTCACCGGGTTGTGCCTGGGAGACGGGGACGGTCGTGCCGGCGTTGACCTGGTCGTAGGTGACGCGCGGCAGCGACACGCCCGCGGCCTTCCAGGCGGCCTGGGTCAGGCCCGAGCAGTCGTAGGAGCCGGGGCCCGTGGCGCCCCAGACGTACGGCTTGCCGATCTGGGCGCGGGCGAAGGCGATCGCGCTCTCGGCCTTGGTGCCGTTCGAGGTGCCCGGTGTGGAGGACCCCGACGAGCCGGTGCCGCCGGAGGACCCCGAGGAGCCGGCGTCGCTCTCCCGCTGGGCGGCCTCCTCCTGCCGCTTGCGCTCGGCCGCCTCCTCCGCCTGCTGCTTCGCCAGTTCGGCGGCCTTGCGGGCGGCGGCCTCCTGCTTCTTCTTCTCGATGGCCGCCAGCCGGGCCTTCTCCTCGGCGGTCAGCTCCGACAGCAGCTTCCGCGCGGTGGCGAGCTTCGTCTGGACGGTCGACTTGGCCGTCTTCAGGTCCTGCTGCGACTCGGTGAGCGTCTCGAGGCTCTCGGTGGCCTCCCGGCGCTTCTTCATCGTCTCGGACTGCTGGGTGACGTAGTCGTCGACGGCGCTCTTCTGCCGGCCGGTGAGCCGGTTCATCAACTGGTTCTGGTCGAAGTAGTCCTGCGGCGAGTCCGCGAGCAGCAGGGTCGCGGTCTCCGGGACCGAGGCGCCCGTGCGGTACTGGGCGGAGGCGAAGGAACCCAGCTCCTCGCGCGCGTCGTTGAGCTTCTGGGTGCGCTGGGCGACGTCGTCCAGGAGGCCGTCGACCTTCTTGCGCTGCTTGGAGGTCTTCTCCTTGGCCGCGTTGTACTTCTCGGTCGCCGACCCGGCCTGGCGGTAGAGGTCGTCGACCTTCTTCTCGACCTCTTCGAGGGTCGGCCGGTCGTCCGACGGCGTGGCGTCGGCCGTCTGGGAGAGCAGGGCCACGGAGGTGAGGGCCGCGGTGGCGAGGGCCGGGGTCCGTATGCCGGCGACGCGCGGACCGGTGGGACGCGACTTGCGGTGCGACGCCAAGGAGGCGACTCCTTCCAGTGCTCCGCCTACCGGGTTAGCGATGGGGGTCCCCCCGGGCCGTTCCGGCCTGGGGGAGGGTTCGGGCGGTGTGACGCGGAAGGGTTGCCCTACGGCGGAGCCGCCTCTCGTCGAGGGCGGTGCGGCCGATTCACCCCAGAGTTCTCGGTTGGGTCCCCGGCTCCGGGTGCCGTGCGGGCACGTCGGACTCGGCGGAGGCCGCGCGGCCCGGCGAGGTTCGCCGGAGGGGGTCGAGCGGCCTGCCCCGCACCGTAGCCAACTCGTGTGGCCGCTGTGAAGGTTGGTGGGTGATATGCCCGATACATTTCCGTGACCTTCTGTTCGGGTGCCGCTGGGCCGTCCGCGGGCGTCACTCTTCGTGGTTCCGCTGGTCGCAGGGCGTGCCCGCGCCGGGGACCGGCGGGCATTTTCCGGGGTGGCACCGGGTTGTCGGTGGGGCGCCCTAGACTCGGAGAGCGATGAGCAGCCTCTTTGACGACAGCTTCCTGGCGAGCCTCCAGACCCCCCGGGGTCACGAGGAGGAACCTCCGCCGCCGCCCGAGGACGATCACGGACCGGAGCCCGTTCCGCACGATCTGTTCGGCGGGAAGTTCGACGTGCCTCCGGACCGGGACACCCACTACCGGGACGGCGCCCCGCGCCCCGCCCTGGACGCCGCGGCCCTCCTGGAGGGGCTGAACGAGAACCAGCGGGCAGCCGTGGTCCACTCCGGCTCCCCGCTGCTCATCGTGGCCGGTGCCGGTTCCGGCAAGACCCGCGTGCTCACCCACCGCATCGCCCACCTGCTGGCCGAGCGGCATGTCCACCCCGGCCAGATCCTGGCGATCACCTTCACCAACAAGGCCGCGGGCGAGATGAAGGAGCGCGTCGAGCAGCTCGTCGGCCCGCGCGCCAACGCGATGTGGGTGATGACCTTCCACAGCGCGTGCGTGCGCATCCTGCGCCGCGAGTCGAAGAAGCTCGGCTTCACCTCGTCGTTCTCGATCTACGATGCCGCCGACTCCAAGCGGCTCATGGCGCTGGTCTGCCGCGACCTGGACCTGGACCCCAAGCGCTTCCCGCCGAAGTCCTTCAGCGCGAAGATCAGCAACCTGAAGAACGAGCTGATCGACGAAGAGGACTTCGCAGCCCAGGCGGCTGGGGGCACCTCCCAGACGGAGTCCGGGGGAGGGTTCGAGAAGACCCTCGCCCAGGCCTACGCCATGTACCAGTCGCGGCTGCGCGAGGCCAACGCCCTCGACTTCGACGACCTGATCATGACGACGGTCAACCTGCTCCGCGCCTTCCCGGACGTCGCCGAGCACTACCGCCGCCGCTTCCGGCACGTCCTGGTCGACGAGTACCAGGACACCAACCACGCCCAGTACGCCCTGGTGCGCGAGCTGGTCGGCGTCCCCTCGGAGCACCCCGTCGACGTGCCGCCGGAGGCCGAGGTGCCGCCCGCCGAGCTGTGCGTGGTGGGCGACGCCGACCAGTCGATCTACGCCTTCCGCGGCGCCACGATCCGCAACATCCTCCAGTTCGAGGAGGACTACCCGGACGCGACGACGATCCTGCTGGAGCAGAACTACCGCTCCACGCAGACCATCCTCAGCGCCGCCAACGCGGTCATCGAGCGCAACGAGTCCCGCCGCCCCAAGAACCTGTGGACCAACCAGGGCAACGGCGCGCAGATCACCGGGTACGTCGCCGACACCGAGCACGACGAGGCGCAGTTCGTCGCCGACGAGATAGACCGCCTCACCGACGCGGGCGACGCCAAGGCCGGCGACGTCGCGGTCTTCTACCGCACCAACGCCCAGTCCCGTGTCTTCGAAGAGGTCTTCATCCGCACCGGCCTGCCCTACAAGGTCGTCGGCGGCGTCCGCTTCTACGAGCGCAAGGAGGTCCGGGACGTCCTGGCCTACCTGCGGGTACTGGCCAACCCGGAGGACTCGGTGCCGCTGCGCCGCATCCTCAACGTCCCCAAGCGCGGCATCGGCGACCGCGCGGAGGCGATGATCGACGCCCTCTCCCAGCGCGAGAGGATCAGCTTCCCGCAGGCGCTGAGGCGCGTCGACGAGGCGTACGGCATGGCCGCGCGCTCCGCGAACGCCGTGAAGCGGTTCAACACGCTCATGGAGGACCTGCGCACCGTCGTCGAGTCCGGCGCCGGACCCGCCACCGTCCTGGAGGCGATCCTCGAACGCACCGGGTACCTGGCCGAGTTGCAGGCCTCCACCGACCCGCAGGACGAGACCCGCATCGAGAACCTCCAGGAACTCGCGGCCGTCGCCCTGGAGTTCGAGCAGGAGCGGGCCGAGAGCGAGGAGGCCGGGACGCTGGCCGACTTCCTGGAGAAGGTCGCGCTCGTCGCCGACTCCGACCAGATCCCCGACGAAGAGGACGGCGACGGCGTCGTCACCCTGATGACCCTGCACACCGCCAAGGGCCTGGAGTTCCCGGTCGTCTTCCTCACCGGCATGGAGGACGGCGTGTTCCCGCACATGCGCGCCCTCGGCCAGGCCAAGGAACTGGAGGAGGAACGGCGCCTCGCCTACGTCGGCATCACGCGCGCCCGCGAGCGCCTCTACCTGACCCGGTCGACGCTGCGCAGCGCCTGGGGCCAGCCGTCGTACAACCCGCCCTCGCGGTTCCTGGAGGAGATCCCGGCCCCCCACCTGGAGTGGAAGCGCACCGGGGCGAACGGGCCCGCGCCCTCCGCGCCGGTCTCGGGCGTGGCGGCCTCGCTGTCCTCGTCCCGTTCCCGCTCGTCGGCGTCGGGCGCGTCCGGCTTCGCGACCCGCAGGTCGGCCGGCGCCGAGCAGCCGACGGTCTCGCTGGCGGTCGGAGACCGCGTCACGCACGACCAGTTCGGCCTCGGCATGGTGGTCGGGGTCAAGGGCACCGGGTCCAACGCCGAGGCGACGATCGACTTCGGCGACACCAAGCCGAAGCGGCTGCTGCTGCGGTACGCGCCGGTGGAGAAGCTCTGAGGCATCCGAGGGACGGTTCGAGGTGGGGTGATCCCGGGCGGTGGCCCGGGGCCGACCCGGGACGGTCGACCTGCTGAGACGTTACGGCGTCACGTCGGGCTGATGCCGTGGCTGCGCAGCCACGGGAGCGGGTCGATCGACGAGCCGCCCGCGGGGCGCACCTCGAAGTGCAGGTGCGGACCGGTGGAGTTGCCCGAGTTGCCGGAGAACGCGATCGCGTCGCCCGCCTTCACGCTCGTACCGGAGGGGACCTGGTAGCTGGAGAGGTGGCAGTACCACGTCTCCGTGCCGTCCTTCGCGGTCAGGATCAGCATGTTGCCGTACGCGCTGTTGTACTGCGTCCGCACGGTGCCGTCGGTCGCCGCCATCACCTTCGTCCCGTACGACACGGGGAAGTCGATGCCGGTGTGGACGGACATCCAGTTGATGCCGGCCTGTCCGTAGTACGCGCTGAGGCCGTGCTGCTCCACCGGGAGCGCGAACTTGGGGCGCAGCCGCTCCTTGCGGGCGGCCTCCTCCGCCGCCCGCTTCTTCTCGGCGGCCTGCTCGGCCTTGAGGTCGATGCGCTCCTGCGTCCGGCTGGCCCGGTCCGCGAAGTCGTCGGCGCCGGCGGCCAGGCTCGTGAGCTGCGTGTCCAGCTTGTTGTTGGCGGCGGACGGCTTCACCGGCGCGGCCTTCGCGTTCCCCGGGTCCGGTGCGGACGCCGCGGCGTCCGTGCCCTCGTCGCCGGCCAGACTGCCGACGGAGGCGGCCGCGATTCCGGCGACGCTCATCACGCAGGCCGAGGGCACCGCGATGGTCAGCAGCGCGGAGCGCTTGGCGGGCTGACGGCGACGGGAACGCGCCCCGGCGCGGGAGCCGGTGCGTGCGGCGGGGACCCGCGCGGCCGGTGCGACCTCTTCCTGGTCGTCCAGGAGGGCGGTCACCGTGGGAAGTTCACCGGTGGCGGCCAACTCGCCGTCGTACGGGGCGGATTCCGCGGGCCCCGCCGACGGGGCGAACCCGGAGTCCTCGGCGACGGGCGGGGCGTCCTGTGCGGTGTCGTCCGGTGCGGGGTGCCCGGCCGGCCGGGCCGGGTCCTCGATCGCGCCGGTGACGGTGGCGTCCGCGTTCCACTGCGTGGCGTCGTAGGCGCCGGTGTCCACCGGGCCGCCCGCGAACGCGCCGGCGTGGAACGTGCCGGTCGCGAAGGCGCCCGTATCGAAGGCGCCGGTGTCGTGAGTGGTGGTTTCGAAGGCGCCGGTCTCGAAGCTCTGCGTGCCCCAGTGCCACTGCTGGGTCCCGTCGGCCGGGTCTCCCGGCTGGACCGGCGGGCTCCAGGCGCCGGTGTCCCAGTGCCCGGTGGCCTCGGTGGTCGTCGCCTGCGGCGCCACCGAACCGGACTGCTGGTATCCGGCCGTCCATGTCGTCGTGTCGTAGCCGCCGGTGTCGTAGGCGGCTTGGTGCTGGGCCGCGTACGCGTCGTAGTGCAGGGTCTGCACCCCGCCGGTGGACCACTGGGTGGCATCGTACGAGCCCGTGGCCTCGGGGGTGCCGGTGTAGTCGTGGCCCGGCATGCTGCCGAAGAGGGGGTCCGCGTCGAAGGCCGAGGGGCCGGGACCGCCGGTGGAGAAACCGGTGGCGTCGTAGCCGCCGTACGTGGTGAGGTCGCCGTACTGGGCCTCCCCTGTGCCGTACTGCGCCGAAGCGGCGTCGGAAGCCGAAGCCGGGGGGTTTCCGGTCCCCGACGGGTGACGGTCGTTCACCAACTTCTCTTTCGCCTCGACAACAGGGGCTGCCAGAGCAGTGCGGCGACTGTACCCGGCGGTATACGGGCACGACAATCTTCGGCAGGTTTCGCGTACGAAGGAAACGGGCAATCGGCCGTGTTTTGGGGGAGGGCGGGCACGGGTTTGGGTTTGTGTTCGACCCCTGTTCGAGTCCGAACGGGTTGCTTCGGCCGGGCTTCGGTCCCGTCCCGGCCGTGATGCGGTCGTGCTTCGGGGTCAGGCGACGGTGAGTCCGCCGCCGTGCTTGTCCGAGCCCGTACCCGTTTCGGTTCCCGTTTCCGGTGCGGCGGTGTCGAGTGCCTGCCGGATCCCCGTGGCCACGGTGGGGTGCACGGGCAGCGCGAGGTGGCCGATGCCGCTCACGCGTACGTTCTGAACGCTCAGGTCGGGGTGGGTGAGACAGGCCGTCTCCAGCGGATCCATGACGTGGTCCAGGTCGCTCCAGAAGCTGACGAACTGCGTGCGGCAACCGGGCGCCGGTCGGTTCAGCTCCTCGATCACGGCCGATCCGGGCCGCATCTGGCGCACGATCGGGTGCGCGTTCGCCAGCGGGACCACCTTGGTGCCGGCGTGCGGAGTGCCGAGCGTCACCAGGGTGCGGACCCGGAGGTCTCCGCCGAGGCGCTGCACGTAGTAGCGCGCGATCAGGCCGCCGAGGCTGTGTCCGACCACGTCGACGCGTGCGCTGCCGGTCCGCTCGCAGATCTCCTCGACGTGCCGCCCCAGCAACTCGGCGGCGGTGCGGATGTCGCAGGTCAGAGGGGAGTAGTTCAGCGACTCGATCTCGTGCCTGCCGTGCTGGGCCAGGCTGCGGCGCAGCAGCAGAAAGACCGAGCGGTTGTCGATGAAGCCGTGCAGCAGGACGACCGGGGGGCTGGCCGGGACCGGAAGCCTGGGGGCCGGGGGAGACGACTGCGGGTCCTGGGTGTCCGCCGGCCGGAGGTCCTGGGCCGGACGGCGCTCCTGGATGATCCCCGACGGATACAGGAGAAGGTGCCCGGCGAGGATCGCCGCCTCCAGGGCGCTGGCCTTCAGGAGGTTCAGGGAGAGCCCGGTCAGTCGGCCCGGAAGGGCGGCCACGTCGGACAGTCCCGGAATCGAGCGGAGTCCGGGGAGTCCGGGAAGCCCTGGCAGACCGGGCAGGAGACGCTGGAAAAGCGGGAGAAGGGGCAGTGCTGCCGTGGTGACCTTCATGGGCCGACCTCCTGTCGGCACGCGCAGGGACGCCTCTGTCCCCCGTGTGCCCTCGTGGAGCGCCGTGACACCAGCGATTGGTGGTGTTCGCGAGGTTTGGGCAGGTCTCAGGGCCGTGTGGGCCGTAGTAAGGCCTGTGGTGTGCATGAGGTGAAACGGCGACGAGGCTCGCTCGATGCCGTCCTGTGCCCTCGCTCGCGGCGCTCCGTGCGCATGGTGCCGCCGCGCCCTTGAGCGGTGCGCGGCGAACGTGTCCCACCGTGTGATTTCCCCCTCTGTATCCACCGCGAAACTGCCGGTTGCGGGATGCTGGCGATAACGTTCGTTCACTTCCCCGGACGTTGTGGTGCGGGGTCTCCGTGCCGCGAGACGCGAAGTGTGCGGTACTTGTCGGTACGGATGGATGTAGTCGCTTCATGGAGGCAGTGATGGGTGTGGCAGCCGGTCCGATCCGCGTGGTGGTGGCCAAGCCGGGGCTCGACGGCCACGATCGCGGGGCCAAGGTGATCGCGCGGGCCCTGCGCGACGCCGGTATGGAGGTCATCTACACCGGGCTTCACCAGACTCCCGAGCAGGTCGTCGACACCGCGATCCAGGAGGACGCCGACGCGATCGGGCTGTCCATCCTCTCCGGTGCGCACAACACGCTCTTCGCCGCCGTGATCGAGCTGCTCCGCGAGCGGGACGCGGCCGACATCCTGGTCTTCGGCGGCGGGATCATCCCCGAGGCGGACATCGCCCCGCTGAAGGAGAAGGGCGTCGCGGAGATCTTCACGCCCGGTGCGACCACGGCATCCATCGTGGACTGGGTCCGGGCGAACGTGCGGGAGCACGCGGGAGCCTAGCCGCTCCGTCCGCCGTGCCGGTGCGGGTCCCGCAGGCACGTGCGCCGGTGGCGCGTGCGCCTGGAGCGAGGGGGCGTGTGCCGGTGGGCTTGGGCACCGGGCCCCGTTCGACGGCGCGTCCCGTGGCCCGCGCCGACGCGGTGCCGCTCCTACCCGGCCCGGAGTTCCTCGGCCATGGCCGCCCGCAACCGCAACGTCGTCACGAGCCGTTGGAACGCCTCCGCCCAGTAACCTCCGGCCCCCGGTGACGCGTCCTCCGGCTCGTCCGGTATCGCCAGCAGGCCGTCGAGGCGGCCCGCCTCCGAGGGGTCGAGGCAGCGTTCGGCCAGGCCCATCACGCCGCTGAAGCTCCACGGGTAGCTCCCGGCGTCACGGGCGATGTTGAGGGCGTCGACCACCGCGCGCCCCAGCGGAGTGGCCCACGGCACTCCGCACATGCCGAGCAGCTGGAACGCTTCGGACAGCCCGTGCGTCGCGATGAACCCGGCGACCCACTCGGCGCGTTCGCCGGTGCTCAGCGTGCCGAGCAACCTGGCCCGCTCGGCCAGGGACACCGCGCCGGGACCGCCGGCCTCGGGAGCCGTGGGCGCTCCCAGCAGGGCTCTCGCCCAAACGCCGTCGCGCTGTCGTACCGCCGCGCGGCACCAGGCCGCGTGCAGCTCGCTCTGCCAGCCGTCCGACACCGGCAGAGCCACGATCTCCTCGGCCGTACGTCCCGCGAGCCGGTCCGGCCAGCCGGCGAGTGGAGCCGCCTCCACCAACTGGCCGAACCACCAGGACCGTTCACCCCGCCCTGCGGGGGGCTTGGCCACCACGCCGTCCCGCTCCATGCCCGCATCGCACTCGTGGGGCGCCTCGACGACGATCGCCGGTGGGGTGAGGCTGCGGTCGAGGGACACGCACGTCGCGGCTCGCGCCCCCATGCGCGCGGCCAGTGCCGAGTGCGGCAGAGCCGACAGCAACTCCGCCGCCGTGGCCCGGACGTTGCGGCTGCGGTCGGCCAGCGCCTGCTCCAGGAACGGCTCGTCCGCCGCTTCCAGCCCGGTCCGCAGCGAGTCGAGGAACATCAGCCGGTCCTCGGCCCGCTCCGTCGCCCAGGTCGACGCCAGCAACTCGCGTGCGTCGGCGGGGTCGCGGGTGCGCAGGGACGCCAGGAGAGCGATCCGCTCGGCGAACAGGCCCTCGTCCCAGAGCCGCCGCACCCGCTCGGTGGCATCCGATCCGGACAGTGCGGCGAGGCCACCGTGCGTCGCGCGCAGGGCGAACCGCCAGTCGGGGTTCAGCCGGGCCAGCCACAGGGCACGGGGCCCCGCGAACGCCAGGGCCGCAGGGCGCAGGTCGGTACGGCCGCGCGCCGCGTCCAGCAGCGCCGGAAGCGACTGGGGCGGCGCGGCGAACCCGCGGGCGTTCGCCGTCGCCAGCCACTGGGGCAGCAGCTCCGTCAGAGCGGGCGCGCTGCCTCTGCGTCCGCCGCCCGCCGTGCCGGGACGGTCGGTGAGCAGCGTCATGAGCCGACGGGCGGCCGCGGCCGGCAGCGGTGTGCGGTGGTCCTTGGGCGCGAGGTCGAGGCGCCGGGCCGCGCGGGCCGGCCGCAGTCCCGCGCGACGGCGTACGGTCTCCGCGGCCGCCGCGTCCAGCAGCGCCGCCGCGGCACCCGGCCCGCGCTCGCCGCCCGGTGGGGTACGCCGGTCCGTGCCCAGCAGCGCCGACGTGACCAGCCCCTCCCACACGCCGGGCCCGGAAGCCGCCGCGGGCGGGGAGGGAGCCGCCGGCGGGCGGATCGGCGCCGGCCGGGCTACCGGCCCTGCCTCCGGCCCCGGTACCGATGCCGGTACGGAGACAGCCTCCGGCAGGGAGCCGGGAAGCGGCGCGGTGGCTTCGGGCACGGTGTCGGTCGCAGGCCCGATGAACGGTGAGGGCGGCGATGCCGCCGTGGGACCGGAGCCGGAGACGCGACGGGGAACGGGTTCCGTCATGGGTTCGGTTCCGGATTCGGGCCCGTCGGCGGCGGTGGCACGGACGGCGGTCCGGGGCCTCGCGTCGCCCTTGGCCGCGACATCCGCCCGGAGCCGGAAGTCCGCCCCGGGCGGCACGGAGCCCGTGGCCGCCCCGGCCGACGCGTGGGTCGTGGGTTCGACGGACGGCCCCGGCGCGGTGGCCGACGCAGGTGCGGACGTGTCCGCGGGGGTGGGCGTCCTGGTCATGTGGGTCCCCTCAGGTTCCGTTCCGGTCCCGTCGCCCGGGACGGGTCAGCACAGCGGCACCGCCGGGCCCGGTCCGGCCGGCCAGGCCGTCAGCGGTGTGAAGCCCCGGTGGCCGCACTCGCCGAAGACCGTGACGGGCGCACCGCCCGACAGCGCGACCAGCCGCCACAGCCCCGCCTGACTCCCGGCGGTCCGGGTGAGCGGCAGCGCCGTGTCCCCGTCGGCGTCCGCCAGTTGCCAGCCGTCGCCGTCCGGCACGGGGACCACCCGGTCCAGGGCCACCGGCACCGAGTCCAGCCACGGGTCGTCGCGGAGGGCCTCGCCGTAACGGACGGCCGCCTGCGGCGTCGTGAGCCCCCTCGGGCGTATCGGCACGGGCTCGGGCGGTGCGAACCGCCGGCCCAGGGCCGCTCGCTGCCGTCCCGCGTCCGGGTACGCCGAGAGCTCCGCGTCCAGGGCCAGCCCGACCGGCAGCGTCAGCTCCGGTGCCCGGCCCGCGGCCCCGTAGGAGAGGAGCAGCGCCGTGCGGTCCGACTCCGCGCCGTGCAACCAGATGCGACGGGTCGTCAGCCGGGTGTCCGCGGTGTCGTACTGGGCGAGGACCAGCCAGCGGTCCCGCACCGGCGGTCCGTCCGCGGCCGCCTGCAGGCCCACGCGGGAGCGGACCGTCGCCGCCAGGCCGTCCGGCAGCCGCTCGCGGCGCAACCAGCCCTGGTCGAGCAGATGGAGCAGGGCGCACTCCTCCAGCAGCCGCACCGGCCAGCCGGGGCCCGACGCCGGTATGGCCCCCAGCTCCCGTACGCGCGAGGCCAGTCCGGGTGCCTGGGCGTCGACCATGCGGGCGGCCGTCTCCTCCCACAGCCCGTGCCCTGCTTGCCCGGCGCCGGCCAGACCGCCGCGCAGGAGATCCGCGAGCCGCTGCTCCAACTCCGTCGCCCCCGCGGTGATCCGCTCGGCCCGCCGCTCCGCCCGGCGCCGCGCCGCCTCGGGGTCACCGGGCACGGCCGCGGGGGCGGACGCGTCCGCTGCCCTCTCCTCGTCCGTGTGCCTCTCCTCCTCCGCGCACTCGTGCCGTCCGTCGCTCCGGCGCCCCGCCCGCTCCGGCGCCTCCCCGTCCGGTGGCACGACCCCCGGCGACGACGCGACGGCCGGCGACGCGGTCTCCGGTGCCGTACCCCCCTGCTGAGTCATGCCATCGAAGGTAGATCCCGCCACTGACAATGACCTGGGCGAGCGTGTTCGTGCAGGTCAGAGCGATTGTCAGTGGCGTGGTGCACCGTGGACGGCAGATCGAACCGGCCTAGCTGGAGGGGGAGTCAGCCATGCCCGCACCTGTGGAGCAGACGTCCGCGGCCGAGGTGTTGCGGCCGCACGCCGAGCACGCGTTCGCGGCCGAACTGGCCGCGCTCGCGGCGCAGGACGACCGTCCGCGTCCGGACCGCTGGAAGCTGTCGCCGTGGGCGGTCGCCACCTACCTGCTCGGCGGCACCCTGCCCGACGGCACGGTGATCACCCCGAAGTACGTGGGCCCGCGCCGCGTCGTCGAAGTCGCCGTCACCACGCTCGCCACCGACCGCGCGCTGCTCCTGCTCGGCCTGCCCGGCACGGCGAAGACCTGGGTGTCCGAGCACCTCGCCGCGGCCGTCAGCGGCGACTCGACCCTGCTGGTGCAGGGAACGGCCGGCACTCCCGAGGAGGCGATCCGCTACGGCTGGAACTACGCACAGCTCCTCGCCCACGGCCCCCGCCGGGACGCCCTGGTGCCCAGTCCGGTCATGCGGGCCATGGCGGAGGGCATGACCGCCCGGGTGGAGGAGCTGACCCGCATCCCGGCCGACGTACAGGACACCCTGATCACCATCCTGTCGGAGAAGACCCTGCCCATACCCGAACTGGGCCAGGAGGTGCAGGCGGTCCGCGGCTTCAACCTGATCGCCACCGCCAACGACCGCGACCGCGGGGTCAACGACCTGTCCAGCGCCCTGCGCCGCCGTTTCAACACCGTCGTGCTGCCGCTGCCGGAGAGCACCGAGGCCGAGGTCGACATCGTCACGCGTCGCGTCGACCAGCTCGGCCGCTCCCTCGACCTGCCGTCGGCGCCCGACGGCACCGACGAGATCCGCCGCGTCGTCACCGTCTTCCGCGAGCTGCGCGACGGTCTGACGAGCGACGGTCGTACGAAGGTCAAGTCGCCCAGCGGCACGCTCTCCACGGCCGAGGCGATCTCCGTCGTCACCGGCGGTCTCGCCCTGTCCGCGCACTTCGGCGACGGGATGCTCCGCCCCGGCGACGTCGCGGCGGGCGTCCTCGGCGCGGTCGTCCGCGACCCGGGAACCGACCGCGTCGTCTGGCAGGAGTACCTGGAGACCGTCGTGCGTGAACGCGACGGCTGGCAGGACTTCTACCGGGCCTGCCGGGAGGTGTCGGTGTGAACGGCACGGGGGTGTGGGCACGGCATGGGGCGGGAGCGGAAGTGACCGTTGCGACGGGGGGTGCCGGGGACGACGGGGACTCGAGCTGGACCCGCAGGCGAGGGGGACGGCATGGCGGGCGCTGACCGGGCCGGGAGCGGCGCGCCCGGTGGGCCGGGCGGCACCGGTGGGCTCGGAGGCCGGCCGTTGCTGCTGGGCGTCCGTCACCACGGACCGGGATCGGCCCGGGCGGTGCGGGCCGCGCTGGAGGCGGCGCGGCCGGGAGCGGTGCTGGTCGAAGGGCCGCCGGAGGCCGATGCCCTGATCCCGCTGGCCGCCCACGAGGACATGCGGCCGCCGGTCGCCCTCCTCGCCCACGCGGTGGACGAGCCGGGCCGCTCGGCGTTCTGGCCGGTGGCCGAGTTCTCCCCGGAGTGGGTGGCCGTCCGCTGGGCCCTGGAACACGGCGTCCCGGCCCGCTTCATCGACCTCCCGGCCGCGCACACGCTGGCGTGGAGAACGGCGGACGAGAAGGCGGACGAGGAAGCGACCGGGCAGGTGGACGGCCAGGAAGCGGGGGACGTGCCCGGTGCCGCTTCCCCCGACGTCCGGGGCGATCCGCTCGCCGTCCTCGCCGAGGCCGCCGGCCACGACGACCCCGAGCGCTGGTGGGAGGACGTGATCGAGCACCGGGGCCCGGGGGAGAGGGAGAGGGACGTGTTCGCCCCGTTCACGGCGCTGGAGGAGGCCATGGGGGCGCTGCGCGAGACCGAGGAGGGCGGTGAGGGGGACACCGCGCATGACCGGGATCTCCTGCGGGAGGCCCACATGCGGCTCCAGGTCCGGGCGGCGCGGCGGGAGTTCGCCCAGGGCGTGGCCGTGGTCTGCGGCGCCTGGCATGTGCCCGCGCTGCGGCGCAGGGCCGCCGTCGCCGCCGACCGGGCCCTGCTGAGGGGGCTGCCCAGGACCAAGGTGGACATGACCTGGGTGCCCTGGACCCATCGCAGACTGTCCCGGGCCGGCGGGTACGGGGCGGGTGTCGAGTCACCGGGCTGGTACGGGCATCTGTTCGCCGCGGTCGACCGGCCCGTCGAGCGATGGCTGACCAGGGTGGCCGGACTGCTGCGGGAGGAGGGCAGGACGGTCTCCCCGGCCCACGTCATCGAGGCCGCGCGACTGGCCGGGACGCTCGCGGCGATCCGCGGACGGCCGCTGCCCGGACTGAGCGAGACGACGGACGCCGTGCGGGCGGTGCTGTGCGACGGCTCGGACGTGCCGCTGGCGCTGGTCCACGACCGGCTGGTGGTGGGGGACGTGCTGGGAGAGGTCCCCGCGGGGGCGCCCGCGGTGCCGTTGCAGCGGGACCTGACCAGGACTCAGCGGCGGCTGCGGCTCAAACCCGAGGCCGCGGAGCGCGAGCTGGAACTCGACCTGCGCAAGGAGACCGACACCGGGCGCAGCAGACTGCTGCACCGGCTGCGGCTGCTCGGCGTCGGCTGGGGCGAGCCGGCCGCCTCGCGCAGCACGGGCACGTTCCGGGAGACATGGCGGCTGCGATGGGAGCCGGAGCTGTCGGTGCGGGTCGCCGAGGCCGGAGTCTGGGGCACGACCGTGCTTTCCGCCGCGACCGCCAGGGCCGAGGCGGACGCCGTCACCGCGCGGGGCCTGGCCGAGGTCACCGCGCTCGCCGAACGCTGTCTGCTGGCCGG
Source organism: Streptomyces sp. NPDC093065 (assembly GCF_044754585.1). NCBI lineage: Bacteria > Bacillati > Actinomycetota > Actinomycetes > Kitasatosporales > Streptomycetaceae > Streptomyces > Streptomyces sp. NPDC093065. Next base: position 385,145 of record NZ_JBIVPJ010000002.1, read on the forward strand.
ACTGCCGGACGCGCTCTCGCCGGTGATGCGGATACTCGCCGACCGGGCGGCGCTCGACACGGACGTCGGCCACCTCGCCGAGGCCCTGCCCGCCCTCGTCCGTTCACTGCGCTACGGCGACGTGCGCGGCACGGACACCGCGGCGCTGGCCGAGGTCGCCGCGGGGCTCGCCGAGCGCGTCTTCGTCGGGCTGCCCGCGGCCTGCGCCGCACTGGACGCCGACGCGGCCGAGGAGATGCGACGCCACGTGGACGCCGTGCACACGGCCGTCGGCCTGCTCGGGGACGCCCCCGCGCCGGGCCACGGCGACCTGCGCTCCCGCTGGCGGGCCGTGCTGCGGACCCTCTCCGCGCGGGACGCCGTGCCCGGCATCGTCCGCGGTCGTGCCGTACGGCTCCTGCTGGACGACGGCGAGCTGGCACCGGACGAGGCGGCGCGGATCATGGGCCTGGTGCTGTCCCCGGGGACCGCGCCGGCGGACGCGGCGGCCTGGATCGAGGGCTTCGCCGGCGGCGGCTCGGGCGGCGGCATGCTCCTCCTGCACGACGAGCGGCTGCTGGCCCTGATCGACGCCTGGCTGACCGGCGTGCCGGCGGACGTGTTCACGGACGTACTGCCCCTGCTGCGCCGCACCTTCGCCGCCTACGAGCCGGGAGTGCGCCGCAGCGTGGGCGAGCTGGTCCGGCGCGGACCGGAGGCGCGGGGCAGCGTGACGGCGGCCGGTTCCGGCATACCGGGCTTCGCGGCGGGCCCGGACACCGCGCGGGCCGACGCGGTGCTGCCGGTGGTCCGGCTGCTGCTGGGCACGGACCCGGCGCCGGACGACGACGACCTGGTGGGAGTGGGCACATGACGGGGCACACGACCGGACACGAGACGGCGACCGAGCCGGTGGACGCGCCGATCGACGCCGAGGGGGTGGGGGAACGGCTGCGGCGGTGGCGTCTCGTCCTCGGCGGCGGCCCGGCCGACGGCACCGGCCATGCGCTCTCCGGCCGGGACGCCGCGATGGACGGAGCACTCACCGCGCTCTACGGGAAGGGCGGCGCACCGCGGGCCGGGCGGGACCGTGCGGCGGGGCTGGGGGCCTCCGCACCGGCCGTGGCGCGCTGGCTGGGGGACATCAGGACCTACTTCCCCTCCTCCGTCGTACAGGTCATGCAGCGGGACGCGATCGACCGGCTCGGACTCGCCACGCTCCTGCTGGAGCCGGAGATGCTAGAGGCCGTGGAGGCCGACGTGCACCTGGTCGGCACCCTGCTGTCCCTGCACAGGGCGATGCCGGAAGAGGTGAAGGAGACGGCACGGGCGGTCGTGCGCAAGGTCGTCGAGGACCTGGAGGAGCGGCTTGCCACCCGCACCCGTGCCGCGCTGACCGGAGCCCTGGACCGCGGCGCCCGCGTCGGCCGCCCCCGTCACCACGACATCGACTGGAACCGCACGATCGCGGCCAATCTCAAGCACTACCTGCCGGAGCACCGAACCGTCGTCCCGGAGCGGCTCATCGGATACGGGCGGGCCTCACGCTCGGTGCGGAAGGAGGTCGTCCTCTGCGTCGACCAGTCCGGGTCGATGGCGGCGTCCGTCGTGTACGCGTCCGTGTTCGGCGCGGTGCTGGCGTCCGTGCGCGCGATCGACACCCGGCTCGTCGTCTTCGACACGGCGGTCGTCGACCTCACCGACCAGTTGCACGACCCGGTCGACGTGCTCTTCGGTACGCGGCTCGGCGGCGGTACGGACATCAACCGCGCGCTGGCGTACTGCCAGTCGCGGATCACCCGGCCAGCGGAGACGGTGGTCGTGCTGATCAGCGACCTGTACGAGGGAGGCATACGCGACGAGATGCTCAAGCGGGTCGCGGCGATGAAGTCGGCGGGGGTGGAGTTCGTGACGCTGCTGGCCCTGTCCGACGAGGGGACCCCCGCGTACGACCGGGAACACGCGGCGTCGCTCGCCGCGCTCGGCGCCTCGGCCTTCGCCTGCACGCCCGATCTCTTCCCGGAGGTGATGGCGGCGGCCATCGAGAGGCGGCCCCTGCCGATACCGGACGCCGGGTGACGATTTGTCGATCCGTGGCGACCCGATTCCCACGGGCAAAACGGATATGACTGCCCATCGACGGAACCGGGCTTGCGCAACCTGCGGATGCCCGTGCGAGTATCGCGCGGCGTGTCGATGCGTTGTTCGATGCGCGGCCCGTTCCGCCGCACGGGAGGAATCTCCCCCTCTTGATCTGGTCAGCAGTACTGCCCGGCACCGCTCTGCGCGTCCTGCGCGCGGCGGCCGGGCGGCGTGCGCTGCACGTGGTGCTGCTGGTGGGCGGGTTGTTCGTGCTCGGGCTGCTCTGCGGGGGGCGGGCGCAGGCGGCCGACGGGGCGCCGGACACCTTGGCGGACACGGTCGGCCGGGTCCTCGACATTCGCGCGCAGCAGCAGCCACAGGCGCAGGCGCAGACAAAGCCGCAGGCAGAGACCCAGACAAAGCCGCAGCCACAGACGCGGAGTCGGCTCGGTGCCGGATCCGTCCTGGATGCCGAAGCCGCCCCGGAAGTCGCCCCGGAGCCCCGCCGCTCCGACGCCGTGCTCCCCGACCTCCGTGACCTCCGTCCCGTCTCGGAGAAAGCCGTCGGGGCCGTCACGGACCGGGTCGTGCGACCGGTCGGCGACGTGGTGGAGACGGTGACCGGCGGGGTTGAGGGACTCGGGGCGGCCGTGGCGGCCGAGGTGCCGCCGTTGCGGGTGCTCCCGGACACCTCCCGTCCGACAGACCCGTCGGGCCCGACCGACGTGCCGGGCCTCACCGATGTACCGGGCCTGGCCGATCTGGACCTGACTGACCTGGCCGACCTGACTGATCTGACCGACCCGGCCGGTCTTCCCGGTCGTCCGGGGCCGGCCGTCGCGCACCCCGGGGCCGAGACCGCACCGGAGGTGACTGCGGCGGACGGTTCCGACGCCGACGAACCGTCCGGTGCCGTCGGCCCGCGAGCCGTCGAAGGAGCCGGAAACCCGGCGGGCCCCGTCGGCTACGCACCGGGGTCCGGCCTCGGAACGGCGCCCGCCGCGCACGGACGCACTCACCCGGCCGGGATCGCGCGCACCGAGTACGCCCCCGCCGGCCCCACGGCGCCCACCGGCGACCCCGACGGCTCGCTCGGCACCGTGTCCGGCGCCGACCAGGGCACGTCGCGTCACGGGGACGCCCGCGCGGTCACTCCGCCGCACCGGATCACCTTCCGGCTCGTGCCCGGCGCCCCGGTGCGGGCCGACGCGGCCGGGATCCGGGAGCCGTACCGGGACATCCCGGTCTCGCCCGCCTAGAACGGCTGCTTCCTCCGCCGCGCACCCGCCGCGCATCCGCCGGTCCGTGCTGAAGCAGCCGTATCCGCCGATCCGCGCCGCATCCGCCGAACCCGCCGCACCGGGCCGTACCGCCCGCTCGCCCCCCGGACGCCCCGCGTCCGGACCCCGCGGTTCGGCGCCCCCGCCCCGGCTCCCCGCCGCCCCGGACACTCCGCCCCACCCGGTGTCCGCCCCCCGGCGCCGGCGCCGGCACCGCGTGGCCCCCTTTCCGCGGCAGACACAGACCCCGCGGGGCGGCAGGCCCCGGACGGCCGAAAGCCGTCGGCCTCCGTCCGGCCGAACCCCCGCGGTCCGGGCCGGCTGATTCCCATTGGGGTGGGGATCAGCCGGCCCGCACCCCGGCGGACCGCGTCCACGCGGCCGGCCGGGGAGCCAGGGGCCTCACCGGGTCAACCCCAGCCCGGTGGGGCCCTCGCCTGTGCGCCAGGCGCCCCGCACGCCACTCACACCCGGCACCGCGTGCCAGTGAACACGGCATCATGTGACAGGCATCACCGCTCAGGTGTGACCCACGATTTAGAGACCCTCCGCATGCGGCGATAACCTGCGAGACGGACATGCCGCGCGCTCGGACACCGTGTGCGCCCCCCTTGTGACTCACAGCGGACGTCACGTTGCCCTTCGCGGCACGCCCACGCATCCAACGAACCGCGAGATCACTGATAGGGACGGAAGCGCGTGGACCTGTTCGAGTACCAGGCGAGGGACCTCTTCGCCAAGCACGATGTACCGGTGCTGGCCGGTGAAGTCATCGACACGCCTGAGGCGGCGCGCGCGATCACCGAGGGTCTGGGCGGCAAGTCCGTCGTCAAGGCTCAGGTGAAGGTCGGTGGCCGCGGCAAGGCCGGCGGCGTGAAGCTCGCCGCCTCGGCGGACGAGGCCGTCGCCCGCGCGACGGACATCCTCGGCATGGACATCAAGGGCCACACGGTCCACAAGGTGATGATCGCCGAGACCGCCCCCGAGATCGTCGAGGAGTACTACGTCTCCTTCCTCCTCGACCGTGCCAACCGCACCTTCCTCTCCATCGCCTCCGTCGAGGGCGGCATGGAGATCGAGGAGGTGGCGGCCACCCGCCCGGAGGCCGTCGCCAAGACCCCGATCGACGCGATCGACGGCGTGACGCCCGAGAAGGCGCGCGAGATCGTCGAGGCCGCGAAGTTCCCGGCCGAGGTCGCCGACAAGGTCGCCGACATCCTGGTCAAGCTGTGGGACACCTTCATCAAGGAGGACGCCCTCCTGGTCGAGGTCAACCCGCTGGCCAAGGTCGTCTCCGGCGACGTCATCGCCCTGGACGGCAAGGTGTCGCTGGACGACAACGCCGAGTTCCGTCACCCCGACTTCGAGGCCCTCCACGACAAGGCCGCGGCCAACCCGCTCGAGGCCGCCGCCAAGGAGAAGAACCTCAACTACGTCAAGCTCGACGGCGAGGTCGGCATCATCGGCAACGGCGCGGGTCTCGTCATGAGCACCCTGGACGTCGTCGCCTACGCCGGCGAGGCGCACGGCAACGTCAAGCCCGCCAACTTCCTGGACATCGGTGGCGGCGCCTCCGCCCAGGTCATGGCGAACGGCCTGGAGATCATCCTCGGCGACCCGGACGTCCGCTCCGTGTTCGTCAACGTCTTCGGCGGCATCACCGCCTGCGACGAGGTCGCCAACGGCATCGTCCAGGCGCTGAAGCTCCTGGAGGACCGCGGCGAGAAGGTCGAGAAGCCGCTCGTCGTCCGCCTCGACGGCAACAACGCCGAGCTGGGCCGCAAGATCCTCACCGACGCCAACCACCCGCTGGTCCAGCGCGTCGACACCATGGACGGCGCGGCCGACAAGGCCGCCGAGCTGGCTCACGCCGCCGCCAAGTAAGCACTCAGGACGAGGACACCAACACACCATGGCTATCTGGCTCAACAAGGACAGCAAGGTCATCGTCCAGGGCATGACCGGTGCCACCGGCATGAAGCACACCAAGCTCATGCTGGGTGACGGCACCGAGGTCGTGGGCGGCGTGAACCCGCGCAAGGCGGGCACCTCCGTGGACTTCGACGGCAACGAGGTACCGGTCTTCGGCACCGTCAAGGAGGCCATCGAGAAGACCGGCGCCAACGTCTCCGTCATCTTCGTGCCGGAGAAGTTCACCAAGGACGCCGTCGTCGAGGCCATCGACGCCGAGATCCCGCTGGCCGTCGTCATCACCGAGGGCATCGCCGTGCACGACTCGGCCGCCTTCTGGTCGTACGCCGGCAAGAAGGGCAACAAGACCCGGATCATCGGCCCGAACTGCCCCGGCATCATCACGCCGGGCCAGTCCAACGTCGGCATCATCCCGGGCGACATCACCAAGCCGGGCCGCATCGGCCTGGTCTCGAAGTCCGGCACGCTGACGTACCAGATGATGTACGAGCTGCGTGACATCGGCTTCTCGACCGCCGTCGGCATCGGTGGCGACCCGATCATCGGCACCACGCACATCGACGCGCTCGCCGCGTTCGAGGCCGACCCCGAGACCGACCTGATCGTCATGATCGGCGAGATCGGCGGCGACGCCGAGGAGCGTGCGGCCGACTTCATCAAGGCCAACGTGACCAAGCCGGTCGTCGGCTACGTCGCCGGCTTCACCGCGCCCGAGGGCAAGACCATGGGCCACGCCGGCGCCATCGTCTCCGGTTCGTCCGGCACCGCCCAGGCGAAGAAGGAGGCCCTGGAGGCCGCCGGCGTCAAGGTCGGCAAGACGCCGACCGAGACGGCGAAGCTCGCCCGCGCCATCCTGGCCGGCTGACACCGCCTCGACCGAAGGCCCGGCGTCCGCGCCACACCGAGTGGCCCGTTCCCTGCTCCCAGGGGGCGGGCCACTCGGCGTTTGGGACGCCGGGAGCGCCCGGGCCCGGCCACCTCATTCGAGCCTCGGGCTCAGCCGTTGTGGCCCGTCCTGCACCTGGTCCCGCAGCTTCTGCCGCAGCTCCAGCTCCTCGTCCGACAGCGCGCCCGGGGCCACCCGCTGCGGCACGCCGCGCACCGCCTGCCCGGGGGAGACGGGCGGCTCGTAGTGCGTGGGCGCGGTGCGCACGGTCAGGGCCGTCGTCCCGATGAGGGCGACCGTGAACGCGATCGCGGCCCGGGTCCGCAGCCGCGCCCGCCGTTCGCCGCCCCTGCGCACGGTCGGCGGTTCCGCCGCCCGCAGCCGCTCGTTCGACGCCAGCTCGGCCAGCCTCCGGTGCAGCACCTGCGGGTCGGCCAGCGCGGGCAGCCGTCCTGCGACGGCCTCGCGGGCGCGCAGCAGCCGGTTCGCCGTCGCCGGGGTGCTCGCCTCCGTCTCCGCCGCCGTCTCGGGCAGGTCCAGGCCCACGCCGTCGTACAGCACGAGCGTGCGGCGGTGCCGCGGGGGGAGCCTGAGCAGGGTGTTCAGCAGGGTGCGGTCGCCGGGGTCGGCGGGCGGCGGCTCCGGGTGCCGGTGACGCGGGCGCAGCCGCTGCCAGGGCGAGAGCGCGTACTCGTACGCCGTCGCCCGCACCCAGCCCACCGGGTCCCGGTCGCGGGCCACCTCGGGCCAGTGCTCCCAGGCGGCCTGGAAGGCCCGCTCCACCGACTCGCGCGCCTGCTCGCGCCGGCCGGTCAGCAGGAAGGTCTGCCGTACGAGGGCGGGGGCGCTGAACGCGTAGAGCGCGTCGAATGCCTGAGCGGGCGTCAGCGCGACGGGCTCGGGCGCGGCAACGGGCTGCGGCTGGGATTGCGGCTGCGGCTGCGGCTGGGGCTTCGTCTCCGGCTGGGGCTGGGGCTTCGCTTCCGGCTCAAGTTTCGGCTCCGGACCCGGCTCCGGCGCTCGTACCGTCTCCTCCTCGGCCAGCGTCTTCAGCAACTTCGCGTACGCCTCCCGCTTCCGGCCTCGCGGAGTCGTGCGGCCGCTCTCCCACGCACGGACCGTCGCGGGCGTGACGCCCACCCGGTCGGCGAGCTGAGTCTGTGTCAGGGCGGCGGTCTCACGCAGGCGTCGGCGGGCCTTGGGAGGGGGGAGCGGGGTCGCGGGACTGCGTGTCACAGGGCACCCCTTCGTACGAAAAAGTACATAAGCATATATTGAGCGACACAACGGTGCTTCGCCCGTTACACCGGGAAAGCGCGTGTCGTTGGGAGCATGGCGGGCGTGATCCAGACGACCGCTCGACCAGCCCCGCTCTCCCTGTTGCGCGCCCGCTGGCGGGACCGGTCGCCCGGGCTGGCCGCCGGGCTGCTCGGCGGAGTGGTCGCGGCGGTGCTGGGGCTCGCGGCGTGCGCCGCGCTCGTGACGCTGCTGTGGATCAGTTCGCCGTACCCCGACAGCGGGCCCGGCGGCGCCCTCCACGTCGCCGCCGCGCTGTGGGTGCTGGCCCACGGTGCCGAACTGGTGCGCGCCGACACGCTCTCCGGCACGCCCGCTCCCGTCGGCGTCACCCCGTTGCTGTTCCTCCTGCTGCCGGTGTGGCTGCTGCACCGCGCCGCCCGGGACGCCACGGACCCCGGGGACGGTGTGGGCGTGGCCGTGGGCGCGGCTCCCAAGGCGGGGCCCGGGGCACGCCCCGCGTGGCTGGCGGGTGCCCCGGACGCCGGGCCGCCGCCGGTCTCCGCGCGCGTGGCCTGGACGGGGGTCGTCCTCGGCTACCTCGCCGTCGCCGGGCCCGTCGTCCTGTACGCGCAGGGCGGCGCGCTGCGGCCCGCGGCGTGGTGGGCGGCGGTGTGTCTGCCGCTGGTCGCCATGGGAGCGGCGGGCGCCGGCGTGTGGACGGCGTTCGGCCGGCCGGGCGGGCCCGTGGGACGGGCGCTGCGCGTGCTGCCGCGCAAGCTGCGGGAGCTGATGGTGGAGCCGGACGCGCGCCTGGGCGCCGCGACGCGCGCCGCGGGCGCCGGTGCGGCGGTACTCGTCGGGGGCGGTGCGCTGCTGCTCGCGGTCTCCCTCGTATGGCACTCGGCCGCCGCGGGGGAGGCGTTCCTGCGGCTGACGGAGGGGTGGTCGGGGAGGTTCGCCGTCCTGCTGCTCTGTCTGACGCTGGTGCCGAACGCGGCGGTGTGGTCGGCGGTGTACGCCCTCGGCCCCGGCTTCGTCCTGGGGGCCGGGCATGTCGTGGCGCCGACCGCCTCCGCTCCCGCGGCGCTGCTGCCGCCGTTCCCGCTGCTGGCGGCGGTGCCGGACGCGGGGCCCGGTACGCCGCTGCACTGGTCGGCCGGGGCGGTGCCGCTGGTGGCGGGGGCGGTGGTGGGGTGGTTCACGGCGCGGGCGGCATGCGCGGACGCACCGGGCGCACCGGGCGCACTGGGCGCACCGGATGTGCCGGATGTGCCGGGGTCTGGCCCGGTCGCCGGGGTGTGGTCGTGGCGGCGGACCGCTGCCGCCGCCTTCGTGGCCGCCGTCCTGTGCGCGGTACTCGTCGCCCTGCTGGCCGCGTTCGCCGGCGGACCGCTGGGGAGCGCCGCGCTCGCCCGGTTCGGGCCGGTGTGGTGGCAGGCCGGGGGAGCGACGCTGGCGTGGATCGGGGTGGTGGCCGTTCCGGTGGCCGTGGTGGCGCGGGCGTGGCGGTGCCGGGGCGCTGCCGCGCGGGAGACGGTGGTGGAGGTCGCCGGGGCCCAGGAGGCGGCCGACGGGGGTGCGCGGCGGGGGCGGTGGGCGCGGGTCCCGGTGCCGTCCGTGGGGCGGTGGTGGAGGCGGGACACGAAGGGCGCGGAGGGCGCGGGGGCGGGGGCGGAGGCGGTTGAGGACGCGGTGCCGTTCGGGTTGTACGACGGCGACGGTGGGGGTGTGTACGACCTGTTGCCGGCCGACGGGCCTGGGGAGTCGTCGCCTCGCGGCGGGGAGTGACGTCGGTGCCGACAGGCCCTTTTCGCCCCCGCCGCCCCTTCCCGTTCCCGTCCCTGGGGGCTGTGCCCCCAGACCCCCCTTCGGCCTGGACGGCCTCGTCCTCAAGCGCCGGACGGGCTGGGGGAGGTCAGTCCTCCGAGCCCAGCAGCGGGCGCAGCTGCTCCGGCAGGTGGCGCTCGCAGGACTGGTCCGCCGCGTGGGTCAGGGCGTCCTCGCGGCAGGTGTAGTAGTCGCTGTAGATCAACTGGGCGCCGAAGGTCGCGGCGACCAGCACGATGGCCAGGGACGACGTGACCAGACCGCTGATCGCGGCGGTGCGCTGCGGACGGCCGGTCTGCTCGGCGGGCGGGGCCGGGGTGTCCGGGTCGGAGGCGGTGCGGGGCTTGGCGCGCAGCGCGCTGATGCCCCAGTACAGGGCCAGGGCGCCGAGCAGCAGGGCCACGTACGGCCAGGTGAAGAGGGCGAAGAAGAGGGCCCACATGCCGCTCAGCAGCGCGTAGCGGGCACGCCGCTGGGCGGGGTCCGTGGGGTCCCAGCGCGGGCCGGGGCCGCCGCCCGAACTCTCGGGGCCGCCCGAATTGCCGGGCCGCTCACCGAAGCCGCCGGGGGATCTGCCGGGCTGCCGGTCGCTCCACAGCCCGCCCCAGGGGGAGCGCTCGCCGTCGCCCTGGGAATCGTCGTCGCCGCCCGGCTGGTGCCGCGGCTGCCAGGGGCGGTCCGGCGTGCCCTCGGGGGGCGGCGCGAACGGGTTGTCCTTGTCGGTGGCACCGTCCTGCTCGCCGTCGTTCCTCCGGTCCGAGGGCGAGTCGGGCGGGGACGAGGGGCGCTCCCGCAGCAACACGGTGCTGCCCTCCCCTGGCTGCGCCGACTGCTGGGGGAGTGTGAGCAGTCGCAGGCTGCGGTCCGGCATCAACTGAGCGTCTTCCCCTTGGCGACGATGAACGGGCTGCTGGTGGAACGGGCGGGCCGGTGGAGCGGCGAACCCGTCGGTACGTCTGGTGAACGCGTGACGCACAGGCGGCGTTCCCGCTCCGGCTCCACGCAGACGCTACCTTCCGCTCACGCCCCCGTCCCGAGGGGGCCGTCCGGTGTGCCGGTATCGTTGCTGACGGTCGGCCGCTTCGTAGACTTCCCCGTATTCAGGGACGCGAAGCATTCGTACGACCGTACAAAGAGATTCGCTTTCCCGAGAAAGGCCCCCACCGTGGCCGCCAAGCCCGTGGCCCAGCGAGCCAAGCGCCTCGTCGTGCTGGTCTCCGGATCCGGCACCAACCTCCAGGCGCTCCTCGACGGGATCGCCGCCACCGGCGTCGAGGCCTACGGGGCCGAGATCGTGGCCGTCGGCGCGGACCGCGACGGCATCGAGGGACTCGCCCGCGCCGAGCGTTCCGGGGTGCCGACCTTCGTCCGCAAGGTCAAGGACTACGGGACCCGCGAGGAGTGGGACGCGGCGCTCGCCGACGCCGTCGCGGCCCACGCACCGGACCTCGTCGTCTCGGCCGGGTTCATGAAAATCGTGGGCAAGGAGTTCCTCGCGCGGTTCGGCGGGCGGTTCGTCAACACCCACCCCGCCCTCCTCCCCAGTTTCCCGGGGGCCCACGGTGTGCGGGACGCGCTCGCGTACGGCGCCAGGGTCACCGGCTGCACCGTCCACTTCGTCGACGACGGCGTCGACACCGGGCCGATCATCGCGCAGGGCGTGGTGGAGGTCCGGGACGAGGACTACGAAGACGAAGGTGTCGCTCTGCACGAGCGCATCAAGGAAGTCGAGCGAAGGCTGCTCGTCGATGTCGTGGGGCGGCTCGCCCGCAACGGCTATCGCATTGAGGGACGAAAGGTAGTTATCCAGTGACCGCCACCGCCGGAAGCAACAAGCGGGCCATCCGTCGCGCACTCGTCAGCGTCTACGACAAGACCGGGCTGGAAGAGCTCGCGCGCGGGCTGCACGAGGCCGGCGTCGAGCTGGTCTCCACCGGGTCCACCGCCGGGCGGATCGCCGCCGCCGGTGTCCCCGTCACCAAGGTCGAGGAGCTGACCGGCTTCCCCGAGTGCCTGGACGGCCGGGTCAAGACCCTGCACCCCAAGGTCCACGCGGGCATCCTCGCCGACCTGCGTCTGGAGAGCCACCGGCAGCAGCTCGACGAGCTGGGTGTGGCGCCGTTCGACCTGGTCGTGAGCAATCTCTACCCGTTCCGCGAGACCGTCGCCTCGGGCGCCACCCCGGACGAGTGCGTCGAGCAGATCGACATCGGCGGCCCCTCGATGGTGCGCGCCGCCGCCAAGAACCACCCGTCGGTCGCCATCGTCACCAGCCCCGCCCGGTACGCCGACGTGCTCTCGGCGGTCAAGGACGGCGGCTTCGACCTGGCCGCCCGCAAGCGCCTGGCCGCCGAGGCCTTCCAGCACACCGCCGCGTACGACGTGGCCGTCGCCTCCTGGTTCGCCGCCGAGTACGCCCCCGTCGACGAGTCCGGCTTCCCCGACTTCCTCGGCGCCACCTACGAGCGCGCCCACACCCTGCGCTACGGCGAGAACCCGCACCAGCCCGCCGCGCTCTACACGTCCCCCGAGGGCGGTGGCCTCGCGCAGGCCGAGCAGCTGCACGGCAAGGAGATGTCGTACAACAACTACACGGACACGGACGCCGCCCGCCGTGCCGCGTACGACCACGCCGAGCCCTGCGTCGCGATCATCAAGCACGCCAACCCGTGCGGCATCGCGGTCGGCGCGGACGTCGCCGAGGCGCACCGCAAGGCGCACGACTGCGACCCGCTGTCCGCGTTCGGCGGCGTGATCGCGGTCAACCGGCCGGTCTCCAAGGAGATGGCCGAGCGGGTCTCCGAGATCTTCACCGAGGTCATCGTCGCGCCGGACTACGAGGACGGCGCGCTCGAAGCCCTCACCAAGAAGAAGAACATCCGCGTGCTGCGCGCCCCTGAGGCGCCCACCGCCCCGGTCGAGGTCAAGCCCATCGACGGCGGCGCTCTCCTCCAGGTCACCGACCGCCTCCAGGCTGAGGGCGACGACCCGGCCACCTGGACCCTCGCGACCGGCGAGGCCCTCTCCGAGGCGGAGCTGGCCGAGCTGGCCTTCGCCTGGAAGGCGTGCCGGGCGGTCAAGTCCAACGCCATCCTCCTCGCCAAGGACGGTGCCTCCGTCGGCGTCGGCATGGGCCAGGTCAACCGGGTCGACTCCGCGAAGCTCGCGGTGGAGCGGGCCGGCGCCGAGCGCGCGCAGGGGGCGTACGCCGCCTCCGACGCGTTCTTCCCCTTCCCGGACGGCCTGGAGATCCTCACCGCGGCCGGTGTGAAGGCCGTGGTCCAGCCCGGCGGTTCGGTCCGCGACGAGCTGGTCGTCGAGGCGGCGAAGAAGGCCGGCGTGACGATGTACTTCACGGGGACGCGGCACTTCTTCCACTGACGCGCCGTGCCGGGGCCCGGTGCGGCGCGTTCGCGTCGTGCCGGGCCCCGGCCGTGCGGTCGTCCGTCAGCGCGGCCGAGCCGCTCAGAGCCTGCTGCACTCGTCGTAACCCGGGGTGACGGGCCTGTAGTACCACCCCAGCGCGTCCCTGGTCTCCGGACCGTAGATCCCGTCGACGCCGATGTCCTCCTCGCGTTGCGCCCGCACGAGGGCCCGGCGGGTGGCATCACCGAAGATGCCGTCCGGGTCGAGGTTCTCCCCGTAGCACTCGTTGAGCGAGGTCTGCAGAGCCTTGACGTGCGAACCGGTGGAACCCTTGCTCATCTGGCAGTTGCGAGTCGTCGTCGATCCGCTCCGGTAGACGGGGATCCGCGCCTCGCCCCGCCACTCGATGAAGCTCTTGCTGCTGATGTTCGTCGAGTTGCACCAGCTCACCGCCGCTGCCGGCGTGGCTGTCACGACCGTGGTCCCCGCTCCCGTCAGCACCAGGACACCGGCTGCGAGTCCGGTCTTGACACGGGTCATGCGGATGCTCTTCATCTGATCTCCGGTGGGTGTGGTGATGGTCAGAGGGTGGTCAGGGAGCGGAACTGGACCCGCGAGCCGCGCATCGACTTGACGCCGTCGTACTGGTAGACCTTGGCGAGCTTGTAGGCCCCACTGTCCTTGTTCTTCGACGTGCTGCCGCGGTGGAAGATCACCGCGCCGGAGTTGTACTTCCCGGTGTAGGACACATCGATGTTGGACAGCCACACGAGCCGGTCGTCGGCCTTGCTCCAGGTCTTGTCACCGACCATGCCGTCCGCGCCGAGGCCGTAGCGCTGCTGCCACTTGATGGTGGCGTTCCTCGTCGTGGGGCCGAACTGTCCGTCGATGTCACTGAAACCGAGCAGTTCCTCGGCCACGAGGATGCTCTGCCAGAGGACGACGATGTCGGTGTTCGAGGATTCTCCGCAGCCGTAGCAGAGGGAGTTGCCGAGTTCGTCGAAGTGGTCGCCGAAGTCGTCGGTGAGCTTCCCGGCACCGTCCACGAACGAGGTGCTGTACGCCCCGGAGTTCTGTGAGTACGCGGCATGCGCGGGGCTGACGGCGAGAACCGTGGCCATCCCTGAAGCCAGCGTGGCGAGGCCGATCTTCCATCGCTTCTTCAACACGGGGTCCTTTCCGCAGGAGTCGTGTGCTCAATGTGGCGGATCTGCGGGAGCAGGAGTACCTGCAAAGTTCGAGGGCACGGCCGCTCGCATCGCCGACGCGTCCGTGGGGACCTCACACCACACGGTCTTGCCTGCGGCTGTCAGCCACACGCCCCAGCGTCGTGCGACCGCTCCGAGCAGCAGGAGGCCGCGGCCCGTCTCGTCGTCATCACCCGGGTGGCGTGCGATGAGCCAGGCCCGCGGGTCGGGGTCGGTGACCTCACCCGCGGCGTTGCGAAGACGCGGCGAAGGCGCGGCGGGTGGGCATCGCCGAGTACTTTGCAGACGCCGCCGACCAAGAGAAGCCGGCGCGGTCCATTGAGGACTGGGCGCCCATGTTCGTGCCCGGGTTGCTTCAGACCAAGGCGTACGCAACGGCGATCACGCGGTCGGCGATGCCGCGAGCCACGGACACCACGGTCGGGGCGATCGTGAAGGCGCGTCTGAACCGGGCGAAGCTCTTCGCGGGCGCGTCTCCGCCGAAGTTCTGGGCGGTTCTCGACGAGTCGGTCATCCGGCGACGTGTGCTGCCGCCCGTAGCGATGGCTGAGCTGCTGGAACACATCGCCGAGACGGTAAGGACCACTCGGTCCATTGTCCAGATCGTCCCGGAAACGTCCGTGACTCACCTGTTCATGATGGGGATGGCCCGGATCATGACGTTCCTCGACGCACCGCCGCTGGTGTACACAGAGGGTCTGCACAGTGGCCAAGTCTTTGACTATCCGGCCCTCGTGATGGACTACCGCGAGTCGTACGATCTGCTCAGGGCCACCGCACTGCCGCCGGAGGCGTCCCTGGCCATGATCGAGGCAGCAGTGGAGGAACGCCGGAATGAAGCCCAACAGCAACGTCGACCTTGGCTCCGTGCAGTGGCGCAGGAGCAGCTACAGCAGCGGGACCGGCGGTGAGTGCGTCGAGGTGGCGGATGGTCTCCCCGGCCTTGTCCCCGTCCGCGACTCCAAGAGCCCGGCAGGCCCCGTCCTCCTTTTCGGGGGCGGGGCCTGGACCAGGTTCGTCGGTGGGTTCAGCTACGGCGGGCCGAGGATGCGCTGAGGGCACCGGCCCCGGCGCCGAGTCGGTTGGCGCGCTCCTGGAACTTCGGGGCGACGCGCAGTAGCTCTCCGCTGTCCGGGCCGGCCGTCAGGTAGTAGAGAGACTCGTCCACGGAGTCGTCGTCGCCGCCCCAGCGGACCGTTCCCGCACAGTCCGCGAGGATGTCGCGGATGCGCTCGACCTGTTGTGGGAAATAGCTGCCGCGGGATCTGGCGCCAGGAACGATTCGCAGGGCCGTGCCCGACGAGAGGTTGGAGGCGGGGACCGTAGTCGGCGTGCGGCCGATCGCGCGCCAGCCCAGTAGTTCGCCGGCGCGGAGTTCCTGGACCTCGTAGTGGAAGCGGCGCGCTACGTGGAGGAGCAGAAGTTCCGGAAGTCCGATCCGTATGTCGACGCGGAGCCCGGTTCCGGCGACGGAGCGGGTCAGGACCGTCGAGACGTGGTTGGCCCGAGTCTGGATCTGCCAGCGGTTCTGGGAGCGTGGGATGCCTGTCGGCCGGGGGCGAGGTGTCGGCGCGGTGCGGTCGGCCGCCCCGGCCGCGCCGACCGGCAGGAGAACCGCGGCTGTGGCCGCCGTGCCGACGGCAAGGACGGACCGGCGGTTCAGTTGTGCGCTCATGTCGAAGCCCTTCAGCTCGTCCGGATCGTCCCGTTGTACTGCTCCAGAACCTGGTACAGGCCGATCAGCTCGCGCCCGTACTTCTCCGCTCCGTCGCCCGTGCCGTTGTAGCGGGCGAGGATGGCCTGCGAGTCGCTGTCGCTCGTGTTGAGGCCGGGGCGCGCGACGCCGATCTCGGCCGCGTCCCAGAGGGTGACGTAGGCGGCGGTGGTGATGTTGTAGATCGGGTCTTCGTGCAGGCGGGTCCACACGGAGGCCATGTCCGCGTCGGTGAGGCGGGAGCCGTTGATGATGCCCTGGTCGATGCAGTAGTTACGGGCCTTGATGGCCGTCGCGGCGAAGATCTGCCCCCAGCCCGTGCTGGAGTCGTCCCGGTCGCCGTCCTTGACCGCGTCGTCGGCGAACTTGTCCAAGGGGTTCCACTTGCGCAGTTCCCACAGGACGGGAGCCTGCACCAGAGCCTTGCGCACGCGCAGCACCCTGGCGAGGTCGGTGAACAGCGGGTCCATCCTGATGACGGAATCGAACGCCTCGGTGGTCGAGATACCGCCGATGGTGGCCCAGTCGTCGTCGTTCCATTCGTCGCCGCCGGTCTCGGGAACCCCGATCGACACCAGATAGTCCTGGACGTCCTTCAGGGCGGCGTCGTGGTAGGAGTCGTCGAAGTCGGTGTCGAGGCCGGTGGGGTCCAGCGGCGGGTCGAAGGAGTCCTGGCCCTCGTCGCGGCCGGAGACGATGTCGACATCGATCTCGATCCTGCCATCACCGGAGCCGACCCACTTGGTGACGATCTGGTCAAAGGCCCAGTTGCTCGGCAGGGGGTAGCCGAGGTTTCCGGAGAACCCGCTGGACATGTCGGACACGAAGCTGGTGACGGCGTACCCCTGGTTGTGAACCCGCTGGCACACGTTGCGAGGTCCGTAGATGCCGACGTTGTAGCTGGAGTTCTCGCCGATCGCCCGGAAGACGCCCTTGAAGTGGGGGATGATGTACTCGGTGACCTCCCAGTCGACGGCGTCGTAGTCGACGGCGAAGTAGATGGTGGTGCCGTTCTTGAAGCCGTAGAACTTCGCCCAGTCGATGGCCGCGAGCGCGGCGTGTACGCCGGCACCGTAATAGAAGTCGTCCACGGAGCGGTTCCACGTCTGGTAGATCGGGAAACAGCGCAGGCCGTTGAAGACGATGGTGTCCAGTTCGCCGCTCTGGATCTGCTTCTCCGGCAGGGAGCTTCCTCCCGGGGTGAGGTAGCGGCCGACGATCGTGATGCCCTCTGCCTTGAGGGTCGCGGCGCGGGCGTTGGTGATCCTGGTGACCCCGTCGCATGCGCCGCCCTTGCGGTCCTGGTCGCCGTAGGAGACCAGGAGCGAGGCCCAGGTCCGCACGTCCGCCTTCCCGGTCTCCTCCAGCGCCGCGAACCTCTGGAAGGACCGGACGGCCGTGGCCAGAGTGCTCTCGAAGGCCGTGGTGAAGGCGTCGAAACGCTGATTGAACATCATGGCGGCGGAGAAGAGCCGCACCCAGTTCCCCACCGCTCCGACGGACAGGACGTGCTCGGCCAGCCCGGCTTCGGTCTGGTTGCCGAACCAACCGTCCGCGACGCCGTCGGCCATGCCGATCTCGTACTGGACGGCGTAGACCATGGACTTGGCGACGTCGCGCGAGAAGTGACCGTCGCACGGCATGACGAAGAAGTCCCTGCGCCCGATGTACCGGCCGTTGAGCCACTGCTGGATCTCACGGACCGTGTCCGACCCGTTGTTCACCACCACGTAGGCGTCCATGGTCAGCAGGGCCTTGAAGACCTTGGGCACCAGGTCCGAGCCGGGGAAGGCGGCGGTGACGCCCATCCGGCGCTTCATGAGGGCGACCGCCGCCTCGGTGCGTTCGTCGTAGACCCCGTTGATCCCGCTCCCGTCGTAGCCCTTGGCGTAGAGCGCCGACTGGATGATCATGGTGACGTTGGCGGGGGTGTCGCGGAAGCCGATGCTCGGCCAGGTCGCCTCCAGGGTGGACAGGGTCGTCGGGCCGAAGTTGTTCGACAGATCGGTGATGCCGAGTTCGTACTGGAGGGCGCGGGTCAGGGCATACATCAGCTGCCAGCCGGTCTTGCCGTCCTCCTCGACCTTCATGCCGATCTTGTTCTCGCCATAGACGGTGTTCACGAATCTCTGTGCGCTGCGGACCATCTCGTCTGCCACGTGACCGCCCTTTCCAGAGGGGTAGGGGGTCCACCGTGGCGGGGATCCGAGTGTGGGGGTACCTCCAAAGTTGCAGGGCGCAGGGTCAGAGACGCTGGGTGCGCAACGCCCGCCAGGTGGCCGGACCCACGATCCCGTCCGCGTCCAGACCCGCGCGTTCCTGGAAGATCAGGACCGCACTCCGGGTCTTCGGGCCGAAGTCGCCGTCCACCTCGCCCACCTCCGTGATCCCATGGAGGTGGCGGAGCAGGCACTGCAACTCCCTTACCTGGCTGCCGCCGTCGCCCCGCTTGATGGTGAAGTCCCAGGTGCCGCTGTGGCCCGCCATGTAGCCGCGGCCGTCGGTGTTCTCGTACACCACGGGCTTCTCGCAGGTGGGAGGCGCCGCGGCGGCGGGGGCCGACTCCCACGGGGCGGTGTAGACCAGACTCGCCGCCCCGAGGATCCCTGCCGCGAGCGCCGCCGCCAGGGTCGGGCGGCGCCACCGTCGGGGCCGGAGCCTCGGGAGCCGGGACGACGGGGAGGCGCCCGCCGCCTCCTCCACCCGGCGCAGTAACGCGGCGGTGCCGATGGTGCGCTCGGCGTGGGTCGGGGCCAGGCAGTCCCGCAGGATGTCCCGCCATGCGTCGGGCAGGCCGGGGGACAGGCGCAGTTCCTCACGGCCGCGGGCGTAGCGCATCGCCGCGTCGGAGCGTGCTTCGGAGGTGCTGCCGGGCAGCGGGAAGGCGCCGGTCAGGACGACGTGCGCGAGGACGCCGAAGGCCCACACGTCGGCCGACGGGCGGATGCGGGTGCCGCGCTCGTCGACCTCGGGCCACAGCAGTTCGGGCGGGGTGTAGTCCGGGGTGGCGAAGGCCGGTGTGTAGGCGTGGGTGCCCTCCAGCTCGGCGGCCATGTTGAAGTCGGCGAGGCGGGCCGAACCGTCCGTCATCAGCAGCACGTTGGCCGGTTTCAGGTCGCCGTGCACCCAGCCCGCGTGGTGCAACTGGTGCAGGCCCTCGCAGATCTGGGCGAGGAGGGCGGGCCCGTACTCCGGGACCGGCGTCCGGGCCAGTACGGCGTCCAGGGAACCTTCGGCCCGCTCCAGGACGAGGACGGTCGCGCCGTCCAGCTCGGGACGGTCCGGATCGTCGACCGTCAGTGTGTCGTACATCCGGATCAGACGCGGGGAGCGGAGCCGCCGCAGCAGGTGCACCTCGCGTTCCGCCAGGTCGCGCAGGTGGTGCAGCTGGCGCGGGGTGCGGGTGCCGGTGGGCAGGAACTTCAGCGCCGCCCGGCGCGGCAGTTCGTCACCGTCGACGGTGCGAAGGGCCGCGTCGTAGACCGTGGCGAACGCGCCGGAGGCGACCGGCTCGCGCACCTCCCACGGCCCGACCCGGTATCCCTTCGGCACCGGGACCGCGTACGGCCGCCCGGTCACCGCTTCGCCCCGCTGGTGACCGGCGCGAGCACCACCAGGTCGTCCTCGCGGACGAGGTCGAAGCGGAGGGCCAGGGAGGCCAGGGACTCCTTCTTGCCGTGGGTGCGCCGGCCCGGCTCGGCGGTGTCCGGGCCCGGTCTCAACCGTAGTTTGACGGCGAGGTAGTCGATGTTCCAGTACACGGCGGAGCGGCTGACCTTGGGCCAGCTGGGTCGCAGCCGCTCCACGATCTCCTCGACCGCGGGCAGCGGCGCCCGGGGCTCGCCGCGCAGGCGGCGCTCGCACAGGGCGGCCAGCACCGCGAAGTACCGTTTGGTGCGGTCCAGAGCGAACGCCGGTACGGTGCCGGTCCCTTCCAGACCCCGGCGCTCGACGCTGCGGAAGGCGTGCCGCGGTGCCCAGACGTCGAAGCTGAGCAGGTCCCCGGCCGCGGGCAGGGTCACGCGCGACAGTTCGAACGGCACGGGTGCCTCCACGCGGCCCGGCGCGACCTTGATGTGCTCGCCGGCCCCCTCCGGGTTCTCCACCACGTAGGTCTGGTCCTCGCTGAGATTGCTCAGCAGCCAGAAGGTCCGGTGTGCCGCGATCTCCCCGGCGACCCGCGGCACTCCCGCGTGTGCGATGGCGAGTCCGCCGCTGGATTCCGCCCGGCCGAACTCGATGCGCTCTCCGGTGCCGATCCTCAGTTGTTCGGCGACGCTGCCGCACGACGGCGGCACGACGATGACGCTGTACATGGAGTCGTCCCCCTCCCCCGATTCCCCTCGGGGTCAACTTTCCCCAGTCCAACAAGGGGCAGCGTACGGGGAGCGGGTGAGGGTCTCCTAAGTATTCGGACGGCTCGGCGGGTCGGTGACGTCGGGACCGCGAAACGGCGGCCACCGGTTCCCTCCGCGAAGGAGACCGGTGGCCGCCGGACAGGTGACCCGGACGAGCGGATCAGCAGGGGCGCAGCGACCAGATCGGGTCCCAGGTCGCCGTGCCCGCGTCGTAGGCCCTCGACGTCCAGCGGACGCTGCCGTCCTTGTTGAAGAACTTGGCGACCGTGCCCGGCGTCTGGTTGTTGGTGAACGGTCCGTCGCCGGTCCAGTTGGTGAGGTTCCACGTCTGGCACTTGTAGAAGTCGAACTTCGTGCCCTTGACGATCATGCACAGGTGGCCGTAGTCGCAGGCCAGGTCCCGAGCGCCCAGGGTCTTGGGCGCGTCCGTCACGGTCAGGCCCCGGTACTCGACCGCGTCCGCGGTCACGCGCAGCGGCTTCGGGCTGTCGGCCAGCACCTGTTCGGCCTTCTGCTGGAGGCCGGTGACCCGGGTGCCGTCCGGGTCGTCGGCGGCCGTGGCCGCGACCGTGGAGCCGGCGGCGAGGGCCGTGGCCGCGACGAGGAGTGCTGCGGGCTTGATGAGGTTCATCCTTGTTCCCCCGTGAACGTCGGTGTGTCGTCCCGCCGAAGCGGTGTGCTCACACCGTGCCCCCGGACGGCCGCGGGGCGGAACCTCGCAACTCCCAGGGTCACTTCCCGCCGGAAGGCGTGTACTCCTTGAGGTGGTGAGCGACGCGGTCGGCGTAGTCGCGGTACTTCGGGGGAACACCGCCCGCGTCGTTCACCTTCCGGTACGACGTCCGGTACGCGACCGCGACCAGCACACCGCGGTCGCCCCGCAGGCCGGCGTCGAGGCGGGGCGCGATCCAGCACAGGTAACGGCCCATCGCCGGAATGGACTCGGCGGGCGGGAACGGCGGCTGGGGCACGGTCTCACCCGGTGTCCCGTCCTCGTTCATCCACCAGCGCAGCACGCTCGGCGTCCAGCGGGCGATGCCGTACTCGTCCTTGGCCGGGTCGGCGAGGTCCGGGTCGAAGTCGCTCTCGACCTTCAGCATGGCCGCGATCAGGGCCGGGCTGACCTCCTCGTGGCCGCAGTCGTGCGCCGTCTCCACGATCAGCAGGCGGTAGGCGGGCGGTACGTCCCGGTCGGTGCGCAGTTCGGCCGCGCCGTAGGAGGCGGCGGCCACGCTCGCGGTGCCGCCGGGGCGCGGGCCGGCGCCGGGGTCCCGGCCGTCGTCAACCCAGCGGGCGATGCCGTATCCGAGTGCGGCGAGGGTGACGAGCGCCGCGGCCGCGGCGGCCGGGACCCCGCGCCGGCGGCGCGCGCGGGGCAGCCGGAGCGAGAGCCTCGCCGTGCCACTCGCGGCGCCCGCCGCGCCCGTCACCCGGCGCAGCAGCGCGTCGGTGCCGATCCGGTCGCCGTGCGTACGGGTCAGGCACGCCCGCACGATCTCCCGCCACGGCGCGGGCAGTTCGGGGGACAGGCGCAGCTCGTGGGTGCCGCGGGCGTAGGCGACGGCCGCGTCGCGGCGGGCCGTCGCGGTGCCGCCGGGCAGCGGGAAGGAACCCGTGAGCACCAGGTGGGCCAGGACGCCGAAGGCCCACACGTCGGCGGAGGGACGGATCCGGCGGCCCCGTTCGCCGATCTCGGACCACAGCAGTTCGGGCGGGGTGTAGTCGGGGGTGGCGAAGGCGGGCGTGTACGCGTGGGTGCCCTCCAGCTCCGCGGCCATGTTGAAGTCGGCGAGCCGCACCGAACCGTCCGCCATCAGCAGCACGTTGGCCGGTTTCAGGTCGCCGTGCACCCAGCCCGCCCGGTGCAGTTGCTGCAGGCCCTCGCAGACCTGCGCGAGCAGCGCGGGCCCGGCCGGCGGGCGGGGCTCGGCGGCCAGCAGGGCGGCCAGCGAGCCCTCGGCCCGCTCCAGGACGAGGACGGTGGCGCCGTCGAGCCGGGGGTGGCCGGGGTCGTCGACGGTGAGGGTCTCGTACATCCGGATCAGCCGGGGCCGCCGCAGCCGGCGCAGCAACTCGACCTCGCGCTCGACCAAGTCCCGCAGGTGGGACAACTGCCGCGGGGTGCCGGTGCCGGTGGGCAGGAACTTCAGCGCGACGGTGTCCGGCAGACCCCTGCCGCCACCACCCACGCCCACGGTGTCCTCCGTGCCGCCGGTGTGCCGCGCCGCGTACACGCTGCCGAAGGCGCCGGTCGCGAGCGGCTCGCGCACCTCCCAGGCGCCCACCCGGTACCCCCTGGGCACCGGGACGGCGTACGGCTCGGTCATCGCAGCGCCCGGCCGGACGGTGCCGCCAGGACCACCAGGTCGTCCTCGCGTACCAGGTCGAAGCGTAGCGCCAGTGAGACCAGCGACTCCTTCTTGCCGTTCAGCCGTGGA
This sequence comes from Streptomyces sp. NPDC093065, assembly GCF_044754585.1. Classification (NCBI taxonomy): domain Bacteria; kingdom Bacillati; phylum Actinomycetota; class Actinomycetes; order Kitasatosporales; family Streptomycetaceae; genus Streptomyces; species Streptomyces sp. NPDC093065. The sequence goes on from NZ_JBIVPJ010000002.1 coordinate 407,454, forward strand.
CCCGGCTCGGCGGTCTCCGGGCCCGGCTTCAGCCGCAGCTTCACGGCGAGGTAGTCGATGTTCCACTGCACCGACGTACGCGAGGCGGCCGGCCAGGACGGGCGGAGCCGCTCGACGACCTGGTCCATGGTCGGCAGTGGTGCGTGCGGCGCCCCGCGCAGCCTCGGCTCGCACAGCGCGGCCAGCACCGCGAAGTACCGCTTGGTGCGGTCCACGGAGAAGGCCGGGGCGGTCGGCTCGCCGTCGGTGCCGTCCTCGCCGCGCAGATAGTCGTGGCGCGGCGCCCACACCTCGACCGGGAGCAGGTCACCGGCGGCGGGTAGCACGATCCGCGAGAACTCGAACGGCACCGGTGCGTCGAGGCGCCCCGGCGCCACCTTGATGTGCTCGCCCGCGCCCTCCGGGTTCTCCACCACGTAGGTCTGGTGGGCGCAGAGGTTGCTCAGGGTCCAGAAGGTGCCGTGCGCCGCGATCTCACCCGCTCTGCGGGACACCCCGTCGTGCCCGATCCGCAGCCCGTCCTCGGGCACGGACCGTCCGAAGACGAGTCTTTCGCCGGGTGCGAGCCGGTACTGGGTGCGGGCGGGTTCGTCCTCCGTGGTCGGCGGAGGTACCACGATGATGCTGTACAAGGTGCGTCTCCCCGTGCCTGACGGCTACCCGGGCCAGACTAGGGCGACGCACCAGGGCCGTGCCCCCCTCGTAAGGGTGAGACACGGCCCTGCGTGGTGATTGGCGCGAACTGTTCCGTCGCCGGTACTCGGACCCGGTCCTCAGTAGCGGGGACGCTTGTACCAGGCCGATCCGTTCGCGTTGCCGACAAACACGGCGACCAGGATGGCGAGCACCGTGTGGACCAGGCCCACGACGATGAACGGGTACAGGCCGAGGATCGCGGTGATGATGGCGAAGACCATGGTCGCTATGCGGATGCCGTTGCCGCCCTTGCCGACCTTGATCGCCATGACGAGCGCGAGTACGCCCCACACCAGCGCGAACACCGCGAGGCCCCAGAGCCTGCCGGAGGAGTAGTCGGCCAGCTGCTGGAAGGTGGCGTCGTCCTTCAGCGCGTCGTCGTTCTTCGCGGCGTCCACGCCCGCGGCGCTGATGGCGAAGAGGATCACGCCGACGACCTGGAGGCCGAAAATGATCCACAGCATGACGCGGGCCGCGCTGACCGTGCCGGGCATCGAGGTCGGGGCGCCCGGGTGGCCGTAGCCGCCCGGCACCGGGGGAGCCTGCGGGTACCCGTAACCGGGCTGGCCCTGCTGCGGCTGCTGCTGGGGGTAGCCGTAGTTCGGCTGCTGGCCGCCCTGCGGCGGGCCGTAGGGGTTGTTCGGATCGCCGAAACTCATGGCGGGTCTTCCTCCGTCGCTGTCAAGTGCGGGGACGACGCGCGGCCCGACTAGGAGGAGATTCTTCGTAAGCGGTTCGTCCCCCCGGTACGGCCCCGCGGCACTGTGCTGCCCAATCGTTCTTGACCGAACTCTTACTTGTCCAGCCCGTCCGCAATGCGTTGTGCAAGTGCAACACCACCGATCATGAACGGACAGGGCCGGACCTGTCCCAGGGCGTCCCGAAAGGTTCCCGCCCGGTGCCCGCATGCCGACCTGATTGGAACCGGGGGCCGGTCATCCGCGAGGATGGGGGCATGACCGCCCAGATTCTCGATGGCAAGGCCACCGCAGCCGCGATCAAGTCCGAACTGACCGCCCGCGTGGCGGCGCTGAAGGAGAGGGGTGTCACACCCGGTCTCGGCACCGTCCTGGTCGGCGACGACCCGGGCAGCCAGAAGTACGTCGCCGGCAAGCACCGCGACTGCGCCCAGGTCGGCATCGCCTCCATCCAGCGCGAGCTGCCGGCCACGGCGACGCAGGAGGAGATCGAGGCGGTCGTCCGCGAGCTGAACGAGGACCCGGCCTGCACCGGTTACATCGTCCAGCTCCCGCTGCCCCGGGGCATCGACGAGAACCGCATCCTCGAACTGATGGACCCGGACAAGGACGCGGACGGCCTGCACCCGATGAACCTGGGCCGCCTCGTGCTGAACGAGCCGGCGCCGCTGCCCTGCACCCCCAACGGCATCCTCACCCTCCTGCGCCGCTACGGCGTCGAGATCAAGGGCGCCGAGGTCGTGGTCGTCGGCCGTGGCGTCACCATCGGCCGCCCGATGCCGCTGCTGCTCACCCGGCGCAGCGAGAACGCCACCGTGACCCAGTGCCACACCGGCACCCGGGACCTGGCAGCTCACCTCAGGCGCGCGGACATCGTCATCGCCGCGGCCGGCTCCCCGCACCTGGTCCGCCCCGAGGACGTCAAGCCGGGCGCGGCCGTGCTCGACGTCGGCGTCTCCCGCAACGCCGAGGGCAAGATCATGGGCGACGTCCACCCCGGCGTGGCCGAGGTGGCCGCCTGGATCTCCCCGAACCCGGGCGGCGTCGGCCCCATGACGCGGGCCCAGCTGCTCGTCAACGTGGTGGAGGCGGCGGAGCGCAGTGCCCGCTGAGGACGCCAACTCCCCCGAGCGGCCGGGCGGTGCGGGGGCCACGGAGGAAGCGGGGCCCGCACGGACCCCGCGAAAGCCGGGCACCTCGGTCAAGTCCGGTAGTACCCCGGAGGCCTCCAAGACCTCGGGGAACGCCGGTACCCCGGACGGCTTGACGACCTCGGAGACCGCCGCCGACCCGGAGGCGCCCAAGGCCTCGGAGACCGCGGGCGAGCCCGCGGCCACGAAGACCTCCGCGCACCCGGGAAGCTCGGCGAGCGCCGGACATCCGGACGGCATCACCGTCCGCGACCCCGTCAGCGCGCCCGACTCCAAGGGACGGCCGCGCCGTATCACGCGCCGGTTCCCCCTCTTCACCCGCGACACCGCCCGCCCCGAGGGCGGCGGCCGGGCCGCCGCCCGGGACGCCCCGGCGCCCGCCCGTCAGTGGCCGGTGCTCGCGGTGGTGCTGCTGGTCGGACTCGGCCTGCTGCTGACCGCACTGGACGTGTTCCGCTGGGGGACGCTGCTGATCGGCGCCGCGCTGCTGGCGGGCGCCGCACTGCGCTGGGTGGTGCCCGACGTCGGCATGCTCGCCGTGCGCTCCCGCTTCACGGACATCACGACCTACGGCATCCTCGGCCTCTCCATCGTCCTGCTGGCGCTGATGGCCCAGCCGAAGCCGGTGCTGGAGATCCCGTTCCTCAAGGACACCCTGCACTTCACGGTCAGCTAGCGCGGCTTCCCGGTGCGACGGCCCGTCCTTCACCCCCGTGGAAGGACGGGCCGTCGCCGGGAACAACCCTCCTGCACGGAGAACGCCCTGTTCAACGCCTGTCAGGGCGCTGTGGCACGGAAGTGACCGTTCCGCTACTCCGCAACGCGGCTCGTTCCCGGGGGTTCCGTGCGGAGCGGTGCGACGCCGGTGGGACACTGGACCACGGGTCGGTGGGCGTGCGACTGTGCACGCTTGCGGCCTCTGTGCTCCTGTGCGCCCCCACCCCGGGAACTGAGATCCTGACCGGGCGCATCCCTGTGGGTAGCCAGAACCAGGTACCGCGCGCAGGACGCCGTGCGCGGGGACCAGCGGGGGAACGACCAGCACGTCACCGGGGGAAGAGGGGGAAGCAGTGCCTCGTTGGAAGGCCTTGCCGGATGAACTCGATCCGCAGATCAGGGAGTTCACCAGCCAGCTGCGTCGGCTCGTGGACCGCAGCGAGTTGAGCGTCGCCTCGGTGGCCGACGCCACGGGCTACAGCAAGACGTCCTGGGAGCGCTATCTGAACGGCCGTCTCCTGGCGCCCAAGGGTGCCATCGTGGCCCTGGCCGAGGTGACGGGGACCAATCCGATCCACCTGACCACCATGTGGGAGCTGGCCGAGCGCGCCTGGAGCCGCTCGGAGATGCGCCACGACATGACCATGGAGGCCATCCGGATCTCCCAGGCGCGCGCCGCGCTCGGTGAACTGGGCACGCCCGCCGCCAAGTCGGGCACCTCCGGTGCCAAGTCGGGCAACGGCGACGGGAGCGGCGGCAGGAACGGCAGGGGGAGCCGGGCCGGCCGCCACGGCGGCGGCTCCTCGGCCGCACCCGGGGTCGCCGGGCCGGCCGGTGTGTCGCCCACGCTGCCCCCGACGGTCCCGGCACAGCCGACCGCCGCCGACAGTCCCGACTCCGCCCTCGGCCCGGTCCGGGGCGGCGGTGGCCCCGGTCCCTCCTCCGCCCCGTCCCCCGGCGGCGCGACCGACGGAAACTCGTGGGGGCTCGCCGGCTACCGGGGGCCCGCGCCGACCGGTGACCGCGCGGCCCGCGCCCGGACCGGCGCCGGAGAGACGGCGAGGCCGGCCGGGCCCGAGGAGACGAGCGTGCTCGGCCCGTCCGTCGGCCCCGCGGGCGCCTACGGCGAACCTCCGCACGGCGGCCTCCCCGCGGGCATCTACGGCGAACCTCCGCACGGCGGCGGCCCCCGTGCGTCCGGCCGCCCCCCGGGCGGCGGCAACAAGCGGATGACGACGCTCGTCGCGGGCGTCGTCGGTGTACTCGTGGTGATCGCGGGCAGCTTCTTCCTCCTGAACGGCGGAGGTGGCAAGAAGGACGAGGGCGCCAAACCCTCCCCGTCACCCACCGTGAGCAGCAAGCCGAAGCTGCCGCCGGGCGTGAAGTGCAGCGGCGACGCCTGCACCGGTAAGGACCCGGAGGCCATGGGCTGCGGCGGGGACCTGGTGACCACCGGCGCCACCGCCGTCGTCGGCACGGCCGCCGTCGAGGTGCGGTACAGCAAGGTCTGCGGCGCCGCGTGGGCCCGCGTCACCCAGGCCGCACAGGGCGACGAGGTCCAGGTCAACGCCGGCGGTGCGAACGAGCAGCGGGCGGCGGTCGCCGACGCCGGGGCCACCGCCGCGTACACCACGATGGTCGCCGTGGGCTCCGCGGCCGACGCGACCGCGTGCGCGACGCTGGCATCGGGCACGCAGGGCTGCACGAAGTAGGGGCGTCAGGGGGCGCGCGAGCGGGCGTATCAAGAAACTTCGTCCGCGACAGGCATGTCCCGCGGAGCCACGGGCACGCGAGAAGTACCCCCACGGGAGTCCGGCAACGGTATCCCCGAGCGGCGGTCGCCTTCGTCCCCCCTCTCCCGGACAGGCGGCCGCCTCTTTTTCGTATGCGTTCCCCGCCCCGTCCCGGCCGTCCTGTGGGCCGGGCCACACGGACCCGGACGTGCCGGACACCACGGGCGCGATAGCCTGACGGCTGGATGGATCTCTTGATACCAAGAGATCGATCAAACGCCCGGGGCCGGGACGCCCCACCGCCAGCTGTCATACGGAGAACGCCATGACTCGCACTCCCGTGAACGTCACCGTCACCGGCGCGGCCGGCCAGATCGGTTACGCCCTGCTCTTCCGCATCGCCTCCGGCCAGCTGCTCGGCGCGGACGTGCCGGTCAAGCTGCGCCTCCTGGAGATCACTCCGGCGCTCAAGGCCGCCGAGGGCACCGCGATGGAGCTGGACGACTGCGCGTTCCCGCTCCTCCAGGGCATCGAGATCACCGACGACCCGAACGTGGCCTTCGACGGCGCCAACGTCGCCCTCCTCGTCGGCGCCCGCCCCCGCACCAAGGGCATGGAGCGCGGCGACCTCCTGGAGGCCAACGGCGGCATCTTCAAGCCGCAGGGCAAGGCCATCAACGACCACGCCGCGGACGACGTCAAGGTCCTCGTCGTCGGCAACCCGGCCAACACCAACGCCCTGATCGCCCAGGCCGCCGCCCCGGACGTACCGGCCGAGCGCTTCACCGCGATGACCCGCCTCGACCACAACCGCGCGCTGACCCAGCTCGCGAAGAAGACCGGCTCGACGGTCGCCGACATCAAGCGCCTGACCATCTGGGGCAACCACTCCGCCACCCAGTACCCCGACATCTTCCACGCCACCGTCGCCGGCAAGAACGCCGCCGAGGTCGTGGGCGACGAGAAGTGGCTCGCCGAGGACTTCATCCCGACCGTCGCCAAGCGCGGCGCCGCCATCATCGAGGCCCGCGGCGCCTCCTCGGCCGCCTCCGCCGCCAACGCCGCCATCGACCACGTGTACACGTGGGTCAACGGCACCGCCGAGGGTGACTGGACCTCCATGGGCATCCCGTCGGACGGCTCCTACGGCGTCCCGGAGGGGATCATCTCGTCCTTCCCGGTGACCACGAAGGACGGCTCGTACGAGATCGTCCAGGGCCTGGAGATCAACGAGTTCTCCCGCGCCCGCATCGACGCCTCCGTCAAGGAGCTGTCGGAGGAGCGCGAGGCGGTCCGCGGTCTCGGCCTCATCTGACACGCAGCACAGGGCGGTGCGGCGCGTCACACGCCGCACCGCACCAGGACACCGCCGGCTCACCCGATCGGGTAACCGGCCGGTGCACCGGTCCCCGGTTCCGCCACGGCGGCCCGGGGACCGTCCCGTTTCCCCGGGCCCCGCTGTTGACGTTCCGGACCCGCCGGCCCCGCGGCTCCCCTATGCTGATGCCCCGTCAAGTCGTCCGTCGTCGGCGACGGACTTCACGCGCATCGGGGGATCGGCGTGAGCACCGCCTACGTGCCTCAGCAACCACAGCAGCCCCACGGGGGAGCACCGCAGGAGCCCCCGCCGGTCCCGCCGTACGCCAGTGAGGCCACCCGCCTGCTGTGCGCCGGGGTCTACCTCGACTCCGGCTACCGGGACCGCGTCATCGACGAGCTGTACCTCGACCAGCAGCGGATCGTGGCGCCGTCGCTCGGCTTCGACGCCGCCCGGGTCCTCGCGCACGCCCTGCGGGCCCGCCGGCACGAACTGCTGTGGGCCGCGGCCGTCATCGGGCTGTGGGTGGTGGGGATCCTGCTCAGCGGCGGGCTGCTCGCCTTCTTCCTCTGGCCCAGCGTGCTGCTCGCCCTGGCCCCCTGGATCAGGGGACGCGCCGAGCGGCCGCCCCTGCACCGGCGCCTCGTGGCCTTCCTGGCGCGCTGGTGGGGGCGTGTCCAGCTCGCCCTCTTCACGTTCTACCTGATCGCCTACGCCTTCTCGTTCGGCGACGGCTCGGACGGCGGCTTCTCGTCCGGACCGTCGGACGGCTACTACGGCGGCTACGGGGACTACGGCTCCGACGGCGCCGACTGGCGGGACGTGACCGACGTGCTGGTCCCGTCCGGGGACGACGGCCTGATCGAAGTGTGGCAGGCCTGGTTCGGGCTCGCCGTCCTCGTCCTCATCGGGCTGTGCGTGGCCGCGCAGCGCAGCCAGTTCGCCCGCGCGCTCGCCGCCGAGCTCTCCCCGCAGCGCTTCCCGGACGCGGCCTCGGACCCGGCGGAGAAGGCCGAGGGCACCCGGTTCCAGCGGCTGATGCGACGCATCCGGCTGGAGCAGCACGCACCGCTGATCATGTACGACGAGAAGCACCCGTTCTGCGGGGCGGGAGCGGCGTACGACACCTGGGTGCTGGCCGTGGAGCTGCGGCCCGACGACGAGAAGAAGCAGCAGCCCCTCAGCAACCGCGCCATCCTGGACCGCGTCCGGCCCCTGATCGAGCAACTGCGGCTGCCCTCCGAGTACGCGGGCGCCGGGGTGCGCGACCGGCTGCGCCGGCTGGAGGTCGACGAGTGCGTGTTCCTCCCGGTGGAGGGCCTGCTCGACCGGGAACAGGCCCCGTACGGCCCGGAGTCCTTCGAGCAGCACCGCACGAGCGCCGTGGAGGAGGGCGCCGAGAAGCGGCGGCACTTCCTGCGGATCAGGGTCGGCGGCTGGGAGGAGGAGCTGGTCGTCACGGTCTTCGTGCGCCTGCACACCCAGGGCCGCATGCTCATGCTGGAGATCGCGCCCCATGTGCTGACCCCGGTGCGCGCGGACTTCAAGGACGCCGACCGCACCTCCCACCGCTTCCGCAACAACAACGTGCTGGGCAAGGCGGCCGGGGCGGCCGTCCTGGTGCCCGGCTCCGTGGGCCGCTCCCTGGTCACGCTCGGCCGGGGCCTGGTGTACGGCTGGCGGCTGCTGACCGGCGGACACGCCGGCGCGCTCCCCGCGGGTCCCGCCGTCTCCGTCAGGGAGCTGGCCGCCACGCCCGCCGGGTCCACCTTCCAGGAGATGGACGTGAGCCGTTACCTCAGGAGCATCCAGGACCGCGTGAGCCACGGCGTACGACTGGCCCTGGGCGACGCCGGTTTCGAGACCGGCGAGTTCGTGCAGAAGATCGTGAACCTCAGCAACGGCAGCACGTACATCGGCAACGCCGAGGGAGCGACCTTCGCCGTCGGCGACAAGTCCCACGTCTCGTCCACGACCGGCGGCCCCGCGCCGCAGAAGGGATCCGGAAGCAATGGCGCAGAATGAGCCGAACGTCCACATCGGCAACGCCCAGGGGGCGACCTTCGCCGTGGGCGACAACGCGAACGTCACGAGCCACTACGGCGCCACGGCCCCGCGCGACCAGGCCGCCGAGGAACTGCTGAAGGCGGTGCGCGAGCTGCGGGCCGACCTGGCGCGGATCCAGCGCACCGAGCGGACCGACGAGCTGGACACGGCGCTCGCGGACACCGAGGAGGAGATCACCCGCACCGGAACGGCTCCCGAGGGGCGCCTCCAGCGGCTGCGGACCCTGGTCGAGGACTCGCAGGCCGTCCTGTCGCTGTTCGCGTCCTTCGGGACGGTCGCCGGACTGCTGGGGCTCTGAACCGGTGAGCGGGGGACAGCAGCGGTACTGGAACGAGACGACCCAGCGCTGGGAGGACACCGCGGCCGGTGCCGCCGCGGCCACCCCGCCGCCACCGCCCCGGCCGGTGTCCGCGCCCGAGACACCGCCGGGCGCGGAGACCGGCCGGCCGGAGGACGTCTCGGCGCCGGTGCCGCCGCCCGCGCACGGCGGCCGGCCCGCGCCCGAGACGCACGGCGGCCGGCCCGCGCCGGAGACGCCCGGCACCGGTTCCTGGCCCCCGCCGGTGCCGCCCCCCTCCGCTCCCCGCGGGCCCAGCCGCCGGCTCGTGTGGTCCGTGCTGGGCGGTGCCGCCGCGGCCGGGGCCGCGGTCGCGCTCGTACTGACGCTGGTGCTCCCGGGCGACGACGGCACGGACGACCGCGGCGCCCCGGCGGGCACGTCCCCCACCGCCTCCGACCCCACCGCCCCTCCCTCCGCCTCCGACACCTCGGAGCTGCGGACCGGGGAGCCGGGGACACCCACCGACGTGTCCGGATCGCCGTCCGGCCCGGACACCGCGCTGCCCGCGGGCTACGAGGCGTACGCCGACCCGGAGGGCTTCACCGTCGCCCGGCCCGTGGGCTGGGTGCGTGAGGCGGTGCCCTCGCAGTACGGCATCGACGTGGTCAACTACCGCAGCTCCGACGGTGAGCTGCGGCTGCAGGTGTACCAGGTGGAGGAGGCCTCGCCCGAGGCGTCCTTCGAGCTGTTCCTCTCCGACGAGACGCCCAAGGCCGAGGGCTTCCGCAAGCTCTCGCTCCAGACCCTGGACGACGGCGACTTCACCGGCTCCCGGCTGGAGTACCTCGCCGACTCCGTCAAGGGCGAACCGGACGTCGGCACCTGGCACGTCGTCGACGAGCGCTTCGTGGCGGCCGACGGCGAGGTGTACGCGATCGCCGCCTACGGACCCGACGCGGACGGCCGCGACGACGAGCGGGACCTGCTGCTCACGGCTCTCGGCCACTTCTGCCCGCCGAACGCGCCTTGCGGGACCGGCACGGACACCCTGTGAGCGTCCGCGTGCCCCGGGCGGGGTTTTAGTTCCCTTTCGTCCCTTTGTTTCGTGACTCCGCACACTTCCGGTCCCCGAGCCGCATGCATCCGGGGCACAAGGGCAGGTGCACCCGGTCCCGTGGACGACACCCACGTGACTCACGGGGGCTCGACAGGGAACGGAAGGCATTGACGATCATGGCGGACAGTAGAGAACTGCGGTCACGCGCCACCATCCACGCCGGTGGCGAGTGGCTCGCGGCGTCCTCCGGGGCCACGCGCGAGATCCTCGACCCCGCGGACGCCCTGCCGTTCGCCGTGGTCGCGGAGGGCGACGAGAAGGACACCGACCTCGCGGTGGCCGCCGCCCGCCGCGCCTTCGACGCGGGCGACTGGCCGCACACCCCGGTCGCCGAGCGCGCCGCCCTGCTGCGCCGCGTCGCCGACCTCCTCGTGCGCGACCGCGAGACGCTCGGCCTGCTGGAGAGCCGCGACGCGGGCAAGACCGTCGAGGAGGGGCGCGTCGACATCGACTGTGTCGCCGACGCCTTCCGCTACTTCGCCGACCTCGTCGCCGGCGAGGCCCCGGGCCGAGTCGTCGACGCGGGCTCTCCCGACGTCCACAGCGTCGTCGTGCACGAGCCGGTCGGCGTCTGCGCGATGATCACGCCCTGGAACTACCCGCTCCTCCAGGCCAGCTGGAAGATCGCCCCGGCGCTCGCCGCCGGCAACACCTTCGTGATCAAGCCCAGCGAGATCACCCCGCTCACCACGGTCGCCCTGATCGACCTGCTCGTCGAGGCCGGCCTCCCCACCGGCGTCGCGAACATCGTCACCGGACCCGGCCACACCGTCGGCGCCCGCCTCGCCGAGCACCCCGACGTCGACCTGGTCTCCTTCACCGGTGGCCTGCTCAGCGGCACCAAGGTCGCCCAGGCCGCCGCCGTCACCGTCAAGAAGGTCGCCCTCGAACTCGGCGGCAAGAACCCCAACGTGGTCTTCGCCGACGCCTGCGAGACCGAGGAGGGCTTCGACACCGCCGTCGACCAGGCCCTCAACGCCGCCTTCATCCACAGCGGCCAGGTCTGCTCCGCGGGCGGCCGCCTCATCGTCGAGGAGTCGGTCCGCGAACGCTTCGTCGCCGAACTCGCCCGCCGCGCCCGGCAGATCCGCCTCGGCCGCGGCACCGAGGACGGCGTCGAGTGCGGTCCGCTCGTCTCCGAGCAGCAGCGCGCCAAGACCGAGGACTACGTCGCCTCCGCCCTCGCCGAGGGCGCCGAACTGCGCTGCGGCGGCAAGCGCCCCGAGCCGTCGCCCCTGCGGCCCGAGTCCGGCTACTTCTACGAGCCGACCGTCCTCGACCACTGCCACCGGGAGATGAGGGTCGTACGGGAGGAGGTCTTCGGACCGGTCCTCACCGTCGAGACCTTCCGCACCGAGGACGAAGCCGTAGCCCTCGCCAACGACACCGAGTACGGTCTGGCCGGTGCCGTCTGGACCGCCGACGCGGGACGGGCCCGCCGGGTCGCGGGCCGGCTGCGGCACGGCACCGTGTGGATCAACGACTTCCATCCCTACCTGCCGCAGGCGGAGTGGGGCGGCTTCGGCAAGAGCGGCGTCGGCCGCGAACTCGGCCCCGCGGGCCTGGCCGAGTACCGCGAGAGCAAGCACGTCTACCAGAACCTCGCGCCGAAGCCCGTCCGCTGGTTCGCCGGCTGACCCCACCGCGTCGTCCCCGCACTCCTCTTCGTCATCATCCGCTCGCCCCACTGGAGTACCTCCATGCCCGAAACCACCCACGTCTACGACTACGTCGTCATCGGCGGCGGCACCGCGGGATCGGTGATCGCCTCCCGGCTCACCGAGAACCCGGACGTCACCGTCGCCGTCATCGAGGGCGGCCCCAGCGACGTCGGCCGCGACGACGTGCTGACCCTGCGCCGCTGGATGGGCCTGCTCGGCGGCGAACTGGACTACGACTACCCCACCACCGAGCAGCCTCGCGGCAATTCGCACATCCGGCACAGCCGCGCCCGCGTCCTCGGCGGCTGCTCCTCGCACAACACCCTCATCGCCTTCAAGCCGCTGCCGTCCGACTGGGACGAGTGGGAGGCCGCAGGAGCCAAGGGCTGGGGCGCGGTGCAGATGGAGGCGTACTTCGCCCGGCTGAAGAACAACATCGTCCCGGTCGACGAGAAGGACCGCAACGCCATCGCCCGGGACTTCGTCGACTCCGCGCAGAAGACGCTGGAGGTCCCCCGGGTCGAGGGCTTCAACAGGAAGCCGTTCACCGAGGGCGTCGGATTCTTCGACCTCGCCTACCACCCCGAGAACAACAAGCGGTCCTCGGCGTCGGTGGCCTATCTGCACCCCGTGATGGACGAGCGGCCCAACCTGACGCTCATGCTGGAGACCTGGGCGTACCGGCTCGAACTCGACGGCACCCGCGCCGAGGGCGTCCACGTGCGCACCAAGGACGGCGAGGAGATCCTGGTCAAGGCCCGGGGCGAGGTCGTCCTGTGCGCCGGTGCCGTCGACTCCCCGCGCCTGCTGCTGCACTCCGGCATCGGTCCTCGTAAGGACCTCGAAGCCCTCGGCATACCCGTGGCGCTCGACCTGCCCGGCGTCGGCGAGAACCTGCTCGACCACCCCGAGTCGGTGATCGTGTGGGAGACCGAAGGCCCCATCCCGGACAACTCCGCGATGGACTCCGACGCCGGTCTGTTCGTGCGCCGCGACCCCGAACACGCGGGCCCCGACCTGATGTTCCACTTCTACCAGATCCCGTTCACGGACAACCCCGAGCGCCTCGGCTACAAACGCCCCGAGTTCGGCGTCTCCATGACCCCGAACATCCCCAAGCCCAAGTCCCGCGGCCGCCTCCACCTCACCAGCGCCGACCCCGCCGAGAAGCCCGCCCTGGACTTCCGCTACTTCACCGACGAGGACGACTACGACGGCCGCACCCTCGTCGACGGCATCCGCATCGCCCGCGAGATCGCCCAGACCCAGCCGCTGGCCGGCTGGCTCAAGCGCGAGGTCTGCCCCGGCCCGGACGTCACCGGCGACGAGGAGCTGAGCGAGTACGCCCGCAAGGTCGCCCACACCGTCTACCACCCGGCCGGCACCTGCCGCATGGGCGCCGCCACCGACGAGCAGGCCGTCGTCGACCCCGAACTGCGCGTCCGGGGCCTGCGGGGCCTGCGCATCGCCGACGCCTCCGTCTTCCCGACCATGCCCGCCGTCAACCCGATGATCGGCGTCCTCATGGTCGGCGAGCGCGCCGTCGAGCTGATCGGCGGTGACGCCCGATGAGCACGACCGCCAAGGACACCGCCGCCGCCACCGACACCGTGGCCGAGCGGCCCCCGGTCTTCTCCGTCGACGGCCTGTGGAAGGTCTTCGGACCCAAGGCCGCCCGCGTCCCCGCCGACCCGGACCTCACCGCCCTAAGCCCGGCCGAGCTGCGCTCCCGCACCGGCTGCACCGCCGCCGTCGCCGACGTCTCCTTCGACGTGCGCAAGGGCGAGGTCTTCGTCGTCATGGGCCTGTCCGGCTCCGGCAAGTCCACCCTCGTACGCTGCCTGACCCGCCTCATCGAGCCGACGGCCGGGTCCATCGCCATCGACGGCGAGGACGTCCGCGCGATGGACCGGTCGCGGCTGCGCGAGCTGCGCCGCCACCGTGCCGCGATGGTCTTCCAGCACTTCGGCCTGCTCCCGCACCGCACCGTCCTGGACAACGTCGCCTACGGCCTCGAAGTCCAGGGCATGGGCCGCGCCGAGCGCCGCGAGCGTGCCGCCGCGGTCGTCGCCAAGGTCGGCCTGGAGGGCCTGGAGCACCGCCGCCCCGGCCAGCTGTCCGGCGGCCAGCGCCAGCGCGTCGGCCTTGCCCGCGCCCTCGCCGTCGACCCCGAGGTGCTGCTCTTCGACGAGCCGTTCAGCGCGCTGGACCCGCTGATCCGGCGCGACATGCAGGAGGAGGTCGTCCGGCTGCACCGCGAGGAGGGCCGCACGATGGTCTTCATCACGCACGACCTCCAGGAAGCGCTCAAACTCGGCGACCGCATCGCCCTGATGCGCGACGGCCGGGTGGTGCAGCTCGGCACACCGGAGGAGATCGTCGGCTCGCCCGCCGACGACTACGTCCGCGAGTTCGTCCGCGACGTCCCGCGCGAACAGGTCCTCACCGTCCGCACGGCGATGCGCCCCGCCGCCTCCGCCGACGAGGCGGGCACGGGCCCGGCGATCCGCCCGGAGGCCACGGTCTCGGAGGCCATAGAGGCGGTAGCAAGGGCAGGCTCCCCGGCCCGAGTGATGACCGAGGGCCGCTGCCTGGGCGTGGTGGACGCGACCGACCTCCTGTCGGTGGTAGCGGGCGCAGCGACGACCCCCGCCGCGCCCACCACCGAGGAGCCGGTCTGATGGCAACGATCACCGCACCGGCCTCGCAGAAAGCCGCCCCGCCGGGCATCCTCACCCACAGAGCCGTCCGCAAGCTCCTGATCCTCGCCCTCGCGGCAGCGATCCTCGCCCCCATAGCCGCCACGCAGTGGCCCGGCGCCACCTGGCCCACCGCCCTCACCGTCGACGTCTCCGAACCCCTCGGCAAGGCCAGCGACTGGATCATCGACAACAGGGACAGCCACCCCCTGTTCCTCTACTTCTTCGGCCACGTCAGCAACGTCGTCGTCATCGCCGTACGCGCCGTGTACCTCGCTCTCCTCGCCGTCGGCTGGGCCGGGGTCACCGCGATCGGCGCCCTGGTCGCCTGGCGGGTGGCCGGCGTGAAGCTCGCCGCGGGCACCGCCGCCGCGTTCCTGGCCTGCGGCCTGCTCGGCATGTGGGTGCCGACCATGCAGACCCTCGCCCTCATGGTCGTCGCCGTCCTCGCGTCGGTCGTCGCCGGCGCCCTGCTGGGCCTCGCCGCGGGCCTGTCCGACCGGATGGACCGCGTCCTGCGCCCGGTGCTCGACACCATGCAGGTGCTGCCCGCCTTCGCCTACCTCCTCCCCGTCGTCCTGGTCTTCGGCATCGGCGTCCCCGCCGCCGTCCTGGCCACCGTCGTCTACGCCGCCCCGCCCATGGCCCGGCTCACCTCGCTCGGCCTGCGCGGCGCCGACAAGGAGGTCCTGGAGGCCGTCGAGTCCCTCGGCACCACCGCCCGCCAGCGGCTGCTCACCGCCCGCATTCCGCTGGCCCGCAAGGAACTCCTCCTCGGCGTCAACCAGACGATCATGATGGCGCTGTCCATGGCAGTCATCGCCTCCGTCATCGGCGCCGGCGGCCTCGGCGACCGCGTCTACCAGGCGCTCGCCTCGGTCGACGTCGGCGCAGCCCTCGCGGCCGGCATCCCGATCGTGCTGCTCGCCGTCGTCCTCGACCGCGTGACCGGCGCGGCCGGGGAGCGGCTCGGCGAGTCCGGGAAGTCCCCGGTGACCTGGCTGTACGCCCTCGTCGTCGCCGCGGCCGTCGCGCTCGCCGGGCGACTGGCGGGCTTCCTCGACTGGCCCGACGGGTGGGAGGTGGACATCGCCGAGCCCGTCAACCGGGCCGTCGACTGGATGACCGCCCACCTGTACTCCGGCGTGCCCGTCGTCGGCGGCACCGCCGACTGGGCCGCGCACTTCACCAGCTGGGTCCTCAACCCGCTGCGCGACGGCCTCCAGTGGCTGCCCTGGTGGTCCGTGCTCCTCGTCGTCGCCGCCCTCGCCTGGCTGATCGGCACCTGGCGCACCGCGCTCACCGCCGTCCTCGCCATGGCCGCGATCGGCGTGCTCGGCGTGTGGAACCCGTCCCTGGACACGCTCTCGCAGGTGCTCGCCGCCGTCGCCGTGACCCTGGTCATCGGCTTCGCCACCGGCATCGCCGCCGCCCGCAGCGACCGCGTCGAGCGCCTGCTGCGACCCGTGCTCGACGTCTTCCAGACGATGCCGCAGTTCGTGTACCTGATCCCGGTCGTGGCCCTGTTCGGCGTGGGCCGCGCGCCCGCCGTGGCCGCCGCGGTCGTCTACGCCCTCCCGGCCGTCGTCCGCATCACCACCCAGGGGCTGCGCCAGGTCGACCCGGCCGCCATGGAGTCGGCCCGCTCGCTCGGCGCGAGCAGCGGACAGCAGCTGCGTCAGGTCCAGCTCCCGCTGGCCCGCCCGGCCCTGCTGCTCGCCGTCAACCAGGGCGTCGTCCTGGTCCTCGCCGTCGTCATCATCGGCGGCCTGGTCGGCGGTGGCGCGCTCGGCTACCAGGTCGTCTTCGGCCTCGCCCAGGGCGACCTGGCGACCGGTCTGGTCGCGGGCGCCGCGATCGTCTGCCTCGGCCTGATGCTCGACCGCGTCACCCAGCCCACCGAACGCCGTACGACGAAGAAGGGAGCCTGACATGCGACTGCGTGTGCGTACGACCTCCGCCATCGCGGGCGCGGCCGCGCTGACCCTGCTGACCGGCTGCGGCGCCGCCGACATGACCAAGCAGGCGTCCCCGTTCGCCAACGCCCAGGGCGCCAAGACCGTCACCCTGTCCGTGCAGTCCTGGGTCGGTGCCCAGGCCAACGTGGCCGTCGCCCAGTACCTGCTGGAGCACGAGCTGGGCTACCGCGTCGACACCGTCCAGGTCGACGAGGTCCCCGCCTGGGACGCGCTCAGCCAGGGCCGCGTCGACGCCATCCTGGAGGACTGGGGCCATCCCGAGCAGGAACAGCGCTACGTCCAGGACAAGAGGACCATCGCCGCGGGCGGCGACCTCGGCGTCACCGGGCACATCGGCTGGTTCGTGCCGACCTACTTCGCGAAGAAGCACCCCGACGTCACCAACTGGAAGAACCTCGACAAGTACGCCGACCTGCTGCGCACCGCGGAGAGCGGCGGCAAGGGCCAGCTCCTGGACGGCTCCCCGTCCTACGTCACCAACGACAAGGCCCTGGTGAAGAACCTGGACCTGGACTACCAGGTCGTCTTCGCCGGCTCCGAGGCCGCCCAGATCACCCAGATGCAGCAGTTCGCCAAGGAGAAGAAGCCCTTCCTGAGCTACTGGTACACCCCCCAGTGGCTGATGCAGAAGGTCCCGATGACCGAGGTGAAGCTGCCGCCGTACGAGGAGGGCTGCGACGCCGACCCGGCGAAGGTCGACTGCGCCTACCCGGTCACCCCGCTGCAGAAGTACCTCAACGCCGACTTCGCCAAGGACGGCGGCGAGGCGGCCCGGTTCCTGAAGAACTTCAAGTGGACGACCGAGGACCAGAACCAGGTCTCCCTGATGATCGCCGAGCAGAAGATGCGGCCCCAGGTCGCGGCGGAGAAGTGGGTGGCCGGCCACGAGTCCGTCTGGAAGAAGTGGCTGCCCTGACCCTCACCGCGGCAGCCGGGCCGCGAGGCGCTGCGCGGTCTCCCGCACCGCCTGCTCGGCGTGGCGCTGGAGACCGGGCCCGAACGTGATCCGGGTGGCCCCGAGCCCGCCGAGTCCGGCGGGCGAGGGGCCCTGGCCGACACGCGCGAGCACGTTCACCGGCCCCTGGATCCCGGCCCGCAGCAGTGGCAGTACGGCGACCGGGGCGGCGATCGGATACACGCAGTCGGCGCCCGCGGCGACATACGCGGCGGCCCGCTCGACCGCCGCCTCCGGAGCCTCGACGCCCCGGAGGAACGTGTCGATCCGGGCGTTCAGGAACAGCCGGTCGCCGGCCGCCTCCCGCACCCCGGCCAGCCACTCGGCGTGCTCCGCCGGGTCCTTGAGCACCCCGTCCGCGGAGTCCTCCAGGTTGCAGCCGACGGCGCCCGCCTCCAGCAGCCGGTCCACCAGCTCCTTCGGCGCCAGCCCGTACCCGCCCTCCACGTCCGCCGACACGGGGACGTCCACGGCGCGCACGATCCGCGCGACCGCCGCGAACATCTCGTCGGCCGGCGTCGCCCCGTCCTCGTACCCGAGCGAGGCCGCCACCCCGGCGCTGGGTGTCGCGAGCGCCGGGAACCCGGCCGCCGCGAACACCCGCGCGCTCGCCGCGTCCCAGGGGCCGGGCAGGACGAGGGGATCGTCCGGGGTACGGCCGTGGTGCAGGGAGCGGAACCGCTCGACGCCGGTCACCACTCGGTGCTCCCCGCGGGAATCCGCCGGGCCACCATCAGCCGGTTCCAGGTGTTGATCGTCGCGATCAGCGCCAGCAGGTGGGCCAGCCCGTCGGCGTCGAAGTGCCGGGCGGCCTCCTCGTACACCGCGTCGGGCACGAACCCCTCCGTCAGCACCGTCACCGCCTCGGTGAGCGCCAGCGCGGCCCGCTCCCGGGCGTCGAAGACCTCGCCGGCCTCATCCCAGGCGGCCAGCAAGTTCAGCTGCTGCCCGCTCACGCCCTGCTCGCGCGCGATGCCGAGGTGCATGTCCAGGCAGAAGGCGCAGTGGTTGAGCTGCGAGGCCCGGACCTGCACCAGCTCGGCCAGGCCCGGGTCGCCCAGACCCCGCTTGGCGGCGGCGCCCACCGCCTTCAACGCGGCACGGACGCCGGGGTCCAGGCGGGTCGTACGGGCCGTCATCCGTGCTGCCCCGGGCGGTAGTGGCCCGGCGTCATGCGGCAGGTCACGCCGAAGCGGTTCCAGGTGTTGATCACCGCGATGGCGGAGATCAGCTGCGCCAGCTCCGCCTCCTCGAACAGGGCCGCGGCCTTCTCGTACACCTCGTCCGGCACGAAACCGTCGGTCAGGACGGTGACCGCCTCGGTCAGCTCGATCGCCGCCAGCTCCTTGTCCGTGTAGAAGTGCCGCGACTCCTCCCACGCGCCGAGCTGCACGATCCGCTCCACGCTCTCGCCGGCCGCGAGCGCGTCCTTCGTGTGCATGTCGAGGCAGAAGGCGCAGTGGTTGAGCTGCGAGGCGCGGATCTTCACCAGCTCGTACAGCTTCGGGTCCAGACCCCGCTTGGCGGCGGTGTCGAGCCGGATCATCGCCTTGTAGACCTCCGGCGCGTGCTCGGCCCAGCGCAGCCGCACGGGCAGCTCGGCGGCGTACGCGCCGGCCGCCGTGCCGGTGGTCGTCCCGGCAGCGGTCGTCTCATCAGCGGTCGTGTCATCCGTCGTCGTCATGCGGTCGAGCCTAGGAACGAAGCAGCCCACGGGTATGGTCCATTTCCATGGCGAATCCCTGGGCCACTCTCGGTATCGACCTCCACCTGGAACCGGCCGGCCCCGGCCTGCGCCGCGGCCTGACCGACGCCCTGCGCGAGGCCGTCCGCACCGGCCGCCTGACCCCCGGCACCCGCCTGCCCTCCTCCCGCACCCTCGCCGCCGACCTCGGCATCGCCCGCAACACCGTCGCCGACGCCTACGCCGACCTGGTCGCCGAGGGCTGGCTCACCGCACGCCAGGGCTCCGGCACCCGCGTCGCCGACCGCGCCGTCGTACCGCCCGCCGGCACGGCCCCCCGCCCCCGCACCCCGGCCCGCCCCGCCTACGACCTGCGCCCGGGCACCCCCGACCTGGCGTCCTTCCCGCGCGCCGAGTGGCTCAGGGCCGCCCGCCGCGCCCTCACCGCCGCCCCCAACGAGGCCCTCGGCTACGGCGACCCGCGCGGCCGCCCCGAGCTGCGCGGCGCCCTCGCCGACTACCTCGCCCGGGCCCGCGGCGTCCGCGCCGAACCCGAACGCGTGCTGATCTGCGGCGGCTTCGCCCACGGCCTGACCCTGCTCGCCACCGTGCTGCGGGCACGCGGCGTGCACACCGTCGCCGTCGAGTCGTACGGCCTCCACGTCCACCGCGACCTGCTGACCGCCGCCGGACTGCGTACCGTCCCGCTGCCCCTGGACGCGCTCGGCACCGACCCCGACGTCCCCCGGGACGCGGGTGCCGTACTGCTCACCCCGGCCCACCAGTTCCCGCTCGGCATGCCCCTGCACCCCGACCGGCGGGCGGCGGTCGTCGACTGGGCGCGGCGCACCGGCGGCCTGGTCCTGGAGGACGACTACGACGGCGAGTTCCGCTACGACCGCCAGCCCGTCGGCGCCCTCCAGGGGCTCGACCCCGACCGCGTGGTCCACCTCGGCACGGCCAGCAAGTCCCTCGCCCCCGGCCTGCGGCTGGCCTGGATGGTGCTGCCGCCCGGCCTCGCCGACGACCTCACGGCCACCCGCGGCGGCCTGGACACCAACGGGGTCCTGGACCAGCTGACCCTGGCCGAGTTCCTGACCTCCGGCGCCTACGACCGTCACGTCCGCTCCGCCCGGCTGCGCTACCGCCGCCGCCGCGACGCCCTGGTCGCCCAGGTCGCCGCCCGCGCCCCCGAGGTGCGGGTGACCGGCATCGCGGCCGGGCTGCACGCCGTACTGCGACTGCCGCCCGGCACCGAGCAGTCGGTCGTGCGCGCCGCGGCCTGGCACGGACTGGGCCTGTACGGCCTGTCGGTCTTCCGCCACCCCGACGCCACCGCCGGCCCCGTGGACGCCGTCGTCGTCGGCTACGGCACCCCGCCGGACCACGCCTGGGCGGGGGCCCTGGAGACGCTGTGCCGCACGCTGCCGTAGAGTCCGTCCCCGATCCGGCCGTACAGTCGATCGGTCCAACTGACGTACGGAAAGCGGAAGAACGCACCACGGGGGAGCGACGGACATGGCGGAGACCCGGCGAAGGCTGCGGTCGAGCACCGTGGTGCTCGGCGGCATGGGAGTGCTCGCGGCGGCCCTGAGCGCATGCGGTTCGGACCCCGACCGGCGCTGCGTGGACCGCGACAGCTACGACTACCTCAACGGCTACAAGGTCGTCGCCGACAAGAACTGCAAGTCGGGCTCGTCCGGCAGTTCGTCGGGCGGTGCGTACGGCAGGGGCGGCCGGAAGAGCTCCGTGGGCGACGCCGACTGGTACTACGACTCCGACGTGAGCAACGGCCGGGCCGACTACGGCACCTTCAGCCGGTCCGAGGCCGTCGACCGCGGCGGCTTCGGCTGCTCGGGCTCCGGCAGCGGCGGCGGCTGAGCGGCGCCGTGGAACGCCGCACCACCGACCCCCGCCCCGACTGGCAGCGGACCGTCGAGGAGCAGGGGCTGATCTACCCCCTGACCCGCTACCCGGACGACTCCCTGCGCCCCTACTGGGACGAGAGCGCCTACTACGTCTTCTCCCTGCCCGAGGTCGAGGCGCTGGAGGAGGTCGTCGGGGAGCTCCACCGCATGTGCCTTGCGGCCGCCGGGCACATCGTCGCCGCGGACCGCTTCGCCGACCTCGGCATCACCGACCCGCGCGTCGTCCACGCGGTCACCGAGGCCTGGCAGCGGCGCGCCGAACTCCCCTCCGTCTACGCCCGCTTCGACCTGCGCTACGACGGCACGGGCCCCGCCAAGCTCCTGGAGTACAACGCGGACACCCCGACCTCCCTGGTCGAGGCCGCCTCCCCGCAGTGGTTCTGGATGGAAGACCGCTTCCCCGGCGCCGACCAGTGGAACAGCCTCCACGAGCGCCTCGTCGACGCCTGGAAGAAACAGGCCGCGCTCCTGCCGCCCGGCAACCCGCTGTACTTCGCGCACTCCTCGGACGACGAACTCGGCGAGGACCTCATGACGGTCGCCTACCTCAAGGAGACCGCCGAACAGGCCGGCCTGGAGACCGGCTGGCTCGCGATGGAGGAGATCGGCTGGGACCGCCTGTCGGGCCGCTTCGTCGACACGAAGCTGCGCTTCATCCGCAGCCTCTTCAAGCTCTACCCCTGGGAGTGGCTCACCACCGACCGCTTCGCCGGCCACGTCCTGGACACCCTCGACAACGGCGGCGGCACCGGCACCACCCTGTGGATCGAGCCCGCCTGGAAGATGCTGCTCAGCAACAAGGCCCTGCTGGCGATCCTCTGGGAGCTGTACCCCGGCCACCCGAACCTCCTGCCCGCCCACCTCGACGGCCCGCGCGACCTGGCCACCACGACCGGCTGGGTCGCCAAGCCCCTCCTCGGCCGCGAGGGCGCCGGCGTCACGGTCCACGAGGCGGGCACCGACCCGGCCCCGCGCCCGGAGCCCTGCTGCTACCAGGAACTGGCCCCCCTCCCGGACTTCGACGGCAACCGCACGGTCCTGGGCGCCTGGGTGGTGGAAGACGAGCCGGCGGGTCTGGGCATCCGGGAGTCGTCGGGCCTGGTGACGGACGAGTACGCCCGCTTCCTGCCCCACGTGATCCTCTGAGGACGGACCCTTCCGCATCACGGACACCCACGGCAGCCCCCCGCCCCACCCGGTAACCTGGCGCCCGGGCCGTGACTGGCGCGCTGGGATGGGACGAACCATCGGGAAGCGGCCCGGAACACCGAGAGCCGTGCGCCTGGGCCATCCGTACCGTGAACGCTGAAACCGACGTCCGGAGGACCCCGTGCCCGCAGAGATCTCCCCCGAGTCCACCGCCTACCGAGCCGCGCTCGACGTCATCCGAGCCGTCGAGCCCCGCGTCGCCGACGCCATCGGCCAGGAGGTCGCCGACCAGCGCGAGATGCTCAAGCTGATCGCCTCGGAGAACTACGCCTCCCCGGCCACCCTCCTCGCGATGGGCAACTGGTTCAGCGACAAGTACGCCGAGGGCACCATCGGCCGCCGCTTCTACGCCGGCTGCCGCAACGTCGACACCGTCGAGTCCCTCGCCGCCGAGCACGCGCGCGAGCTGTTCGGCGCCCGCCACGCCTATGTCCAGCCGCACTCCGGCATCGACGCCAACCTGGTCGCCTTCTGGGCCGTCCTCGGCGCCCGCGTCGAGGTGCCCTTCCTGGAGAAGTCCGGCGCCCGCCAGGTCAACGACCTCACCGACGCCGACTGGGCCGAGCTGCGCCAGGCCTTCGGCAACCAGCGGATGCTCGGCATGTCCCTGGACGCCGGCGGCCACCTCACCCACGGCTTCCGCCCGAACATCTCCGGCAAGATGTTCGACCAGCGCTCCTACGGCACCGACCCCGCCACCGGCCTCATCGACTACGAGGCCCTGCGCGCCTCCGCCCGCGAGTTCAAGCCGCTGATCATCGTCGCGGGCTACTCCGCGTACCCCCGGCTGGTGAACTTCCGGATCATGCGCGAGATCGCCGACGAGGTCGGCGCGACCCTCATGGTCGACATGGCGCACTTCGCCGGACTGGTCGCGGGCAAGGTGCTCACCGGCGACTTCGACCCGGTCCCGCACGCCCAGATCGTGACGACGACCACCCACAAGTCGCTGCGCGGTCCGCGCGGCGGCATGGTGCTGTGCGACGACTCCCTCAAGGACCAGGTCGACCGCGGCTGCCCGATGGTGCTCGGCGGCCCGCTCCCGCACGTCATGGCCGCCAAGGCCGTCGCCCTCGCCGAGGCCCGGCAGCCCGCGTTCCAGGACTACGCCCAGCGCATCGTCGACAACGCCCGCGCGCTCGCCGAGGGCCTGACGAAGCGCGGCGCCACCCTGGTCACCGGCGGCACGGACAACCACCTGAACCTGATCGACGTGGCGTCCTCCTACGGCCTCACCGGCCGTCAGGCCGAGGCCGCCCTGCTCGACTCCGGCATCGTCACCAACCGCAACGCCATCCCGGCCGACCCGAACGGCGCCTGGTACACCTCCGGCATCCGCATCGGCACCCCGGCGCTGACCACGCGCGGCCTCGGCACCGTGGAGATGGACGAGGTCGCGGGCCTGATCGACCGCGTCCTGACCACCACCGACCCGGGCACCACCAAGTCCGGTGCCCCCTCCAAGGCCTCCCACGTCCTCGACGCGAAGGTCGCCGAGGAGATCGCGCGGCGCGCGACCGACCTGGTGGCGGGCTTCCCGCTGTACCCGGAGATCGACCTGGGCTGACGACGACGGAGAGTCGGCCTACAGGTCGATCAGCTCCTGACAAGGCTCCCCGCGCGGCGGTCCGGCACGGTACCGGTCCGCCGCGCGGCGTATCAGCAGCGTCCCCGCGACACCCGCCCCGAGCCCGCCCGCCGCGGCCCACCACACCCCGTACCGCCCGCCGTCGTCCCCTCCGCCGCCAGTCCCGCCGGCCGCGAGGAAACCCGCGTCGACCAGCCGCTCGTAGGCGTCCCGCGGCGCCCGGCGCCGGCGGATGCCGTCGTCCGTCACGTCCGGTGCCGGATCGGTGCGCACCCACGGCGTGCCGTCCCCGGCCAGGAACAGCTGGTCCTGACGCAGCATCGCCACGTCCCCGCCCGGCGCCCGCCGGGTCTGCGGCCGGCCCCCGACGCCGGTCAGCCCCCACAGCACCGTGAAGCTCACCGGGGGACGACAGTCCCGCGTCCAGTCCTCCGGCACCCGCTCGGATCCCGAGTACGACGGGTCGAGCAGCCACCGCAGCCGGTCGAAGTCCCGCTCACCCGCGTGCCAGGACGCGGTGCGCCCGTCACCCGCCCACACCACCACGGCCACGTCCGGCTCGTCGACGGCCCGGGCCCCGCCCGCTGCGACGGCCCCCGCCGCGCCCGGCCACCCCAGCGCCGAGGCGGCCGCCACCGCACACACCCACCGTCTTCGCACCGGCCCCCCTCCCGCCTGCTTCCGCCCTTGTTACACCCCTGGACACGGAATGGAGCCCCCCTGTACCGAACCAGTGCCCGACCGGCCCGCGAAGCCTGAGAGAATGGTGAACATGGCCAACGATCGTCGTCCGCGCGTGCTCTCCGGTATCCAGCCGACCTCCGGCTCGTTCCACCTCGGCAACTACCTCGGCGCCGTCCGCCAGTGGGTCGACATGCAGAACACCCACGACGCGTTCTACATGGTCGTCGACCTGCACGCGATCACGGTCCCGCAGGACCCCGAGGAGCTGCGCCGGAACACCCGCGTCGCCGCCGCCCAGCTCCTCGCCGCCGGTCTGGACCCGGACCGCTGCACCCTGTTCGTGCAGAGCCACGTCCCCGAGCACGCGCAGCTCGGCTGGCTGATGAACTGCATCACCGGTTTCGGCGAGGCGTCCCGGATGACGCAGTTCAAGGACAAGTCGGCCAAGCAGGGCAACGACCGCACCACCGTCGGCCTGTTCACGTACCCGATGCTGATGGTCGCCGACATCCTGCTCTACCAGGCCGACCAGGTCCCCGTCGGCGAGGACCAGCGCCAGCACCTGGAGCTGACCCGCGATCTCGCGGACCGCTTCAACCAGACCTACGGCGACGCCTTCACCGTCCCGAGCGCCTACATCCTCAAGGAGACGGCGAAGATCTACGACCTTCAGGACCCGACCGCCAAGATGAGCAAGTCGGCGGCCACCCCGAAGGGCCTGATCAACCTGCTCGACGAGCCGAAGGCCACCGCGAAGAAGGTGAAGAGCGCGGTCACCGACACCGACACCGTGGTCCGCTTCGACCGCGAGCACAAGCCCGGCGTCAGCAACCTCCTGACGATCTACTCCACCCTCACCGGCGCCGAGATCGCGGAGCTGGAGCGGAAGTACGAGGGCAAGGGCTACGGCGCGCTCAAGACGGACCTCGCCGACGTGGTCGTGGAGTTCGTCACCCCCTTCCGGGAGCGCACCCGGCAGTACCTGGACGACCCGGAGACGCTCGACGCGATCCTCGCCAAGGGCGCGGAGAAGGCCAGGGCCGTCGCCGCGGAGACCCTCGCCCGGGCGTACGACGAGGTGGGTTTCCTGCCCGCCAAGCACTGACCCGCGGCACCGACCGGCGCACCGCCCACGACCTCGTCCGGGACGCCGGACCGGGCCCCGTCCGTGCGCCCCGGCATGCCGCCGTAGCGCTGCACATCACTCCGGTTGCGCCTGCCCAGGGCCGGGCGGTGGCCGTACAGTCGATATCCGGGTGTCCGACCGAAGGACACACAACGACAGGAGACGAAGTGGGGACCGTAACGATCGGCGTGTCGATCGCGGTCCCGGAGCCTCACGGCAGCAAGCTCCAGCAGCTGCGCGCGGGCTTCGGCGACGCCGCTGCTCACGGCATCCCCACGCACGTCACCCTGCTGCCGCCCACCGAGGTCGACGGCGCCGCGCTGCCCGCGGTCGAGGCGCACCTGGCGGAGGTGGCGGCGCGCGGCCGGCCCTTCCCGATGCGCCTGTCCGGCACCGGGACCTTCCGGCCGCTCTCGCCCGTGGTCTTCGTCCAGGTGGTCGAGGGCGCGGCGGCCTGCTCCTGGCTGCAGAAGCGGGTGCGCGACGCGTCCGGCCCGGTCCCCCGCGAACTGCAGTTCCCGTACCACCCGCACGTCACCGTCGCGCACGGCATCGACGAGGCGGCGATGGACCGCGCCTACGAGGAGCTGTCCGACTACGAGGCCCAGTGGCCCTGCACCGGCTTCGCGCTGTACGAGCAGGGCGCCGACGCGGTGTGGCGCAAGCTGCGCGAGTTCCCCTTCGGCAGCGCCACGGTGCCCCCGCAGGCCGGGCGCGTGGAGACCGGCTCCCTGCCGACGCGGTAGCCGAGCCCTACATCGGCAGCCGCCGGAACACCGTCCGCGGCAGGTGCCGCACCGCCGACATCACCACCCGCAGCGCACCCGGCACCCACACCGTCTCCGAGCGCCGCCGCAGCCCCAGCTCGATGGCTGCGGCCACCGCCTCCGGCGTGGTGGCGAGCGGCGCCTCCGCCATCCCCTCGGTCATCCGCGACCGCACGAACCCGGGGCGTACGACCATGACGTGCACCCCCGTGCCGTGCAGCGCGTCGCCCAGGCCCTGCGCGAAGGCGTCCAGGCCGGCCTTGCTGGAGCCGTAGATGAAGTTGGCCCGGCGGGCCCGCTCCCCGGCGACGGAGGAGAGCACCACCAGCGAGCCGTGTCCCTGCGCCTGGAGGGAACGGGCGGCGACCAGCCCGGCCGAGACCGCGCCGGTGTAGTTGGTCTGCGCGACCCGCACGGCGTTCAGCGGCTCGCGCTCGTCGTGCGCCTGGTCGCCCAGGATGCCGAAGGCCAGCAGCACCAGGTCGACGTCACCCTCGGCGAACACCTTGCCGAGCGCCGCATCGTGGGACTCGGGGTCCAGCGCGTCGAAGGCGACGGTGCGCACCTCGGCGCCCAGGCCACGCAGCTGCTCGGCGGCCGCGTCCAGGGCGGGGGAGGGGCGCCCGGCCAGCCACACCGTGCGGGTGCGGCGGGCCACCAGGCGGCGCGCGGTGGCCAGCGCGATCTCGGACGTACCGCCGAGGACGAGGAGGGACTGGGGGAGGCCGAAGGCGTCCTTCACGGCTGCTCCAGACATGTCGGGGGTGGCAGAGCGGTCACAGGGCGAGGCGGCGGGCCAGGTCGGAGACGAACACCCCGCGCGGGTCCAGCTCGGCGCGCAGGGCGCGGAAGTCGTTTAGACGGGGGTACATCGCGGCGAGCAGTTCCGGGCGCAGCCGGGAGTCCTTGGCGAGGTAGACCCGGCCGCCCGCGTCCGCGACCTCCTCGTCCAGCTCGTCCAGGAAGGCGCCGAGCCCCGGCAGGCCCGCCGGGATGTCCAGGGCGAGCGTCCAGCCGGGCAGCGGAAAGGAGAGCCAGCCCGGGTCTGCCTCGCCGAAGCGCTTGAGGACGGCGAGGAAGGACGGGCAGCGGCGGGCGGAGATGCGCCGCACGATCGAGCGCAGGGCCTCCTCCCGGCCGTGCCCGACGACGAACTGGTACTGCACGAAGCCGCCCCGGCCGTAGACCCGGTTCCAGTGCGGGACGCCGTCCAGGGGGTGGAAGAAGGTGGAGATCCGCTGGAGCCGGCCCCGGCTCACCCGGGGGGCCTTGCGGAACCAGAGTTCGTTGAACAGGCCCACCGTCGTCCGGCTGAGCAGTCCGCCGGGGAGGAAGTCGGGGGTCGCGGGGAGGCGGGAGGTGCGGAAGGCCAGCGGTTCGCGCCGGGCGCGCGAGCGGGCGGGCAGCGCGTCCAGCGGTGCGTGGTCGCCGCGGGTGAGTACCGCGCGGCCCGTCGCCCGGCCGCGCGCGAGGAGGTCGATCCAGGCTACGGAGTAGCGGTAGCGGTGGTCGGTGGCGGTCAGCCGGGCCATCAGGTCGTCCAGGTCGGCGGCGCGCTCGGTGTCCACCGACATCAGCGCCGTCCGGACCGGCTGGAGCCGCAGCGTCGCGGTGAGGATCACCCCGGTCAGGCCCATGCCGCCCGCGGTCGCGTCGAACAGGGGCGTGCCCGGGGCGACGGTGCGGACCCGGCCGTCGGCGGTGAGCAGTTCCAGGGAGAGCACGTGCCGCGCGAAGGACCCCGACACGTGGTGGTTCTTGCCGTGGATGTCCGCGCCGATCGCCCCGCCGACCGTCACGTAGCGGGTGCCGGGCGTCACCGGCACGAACCAGCCGAGCGGCAGCAGGACCTCCATCAGCCGGTGCAGCGAGACGCCCGCGTCGCACAGCACGGTGCCGCCGGCGACGTCGACGGCGTGCACGCGGTCCAGGCCCGTCATGTCGAGGACGGCGCCCCCGGCGTTCTGCGCCGCGTCCCCGTACGCCCGGCCGAGACCCCGCGCGATGCCGCCGCGCGCCCCGCACTCCCTGACCGCGAGGGCCGCCTCCTCGTACGTCCGCGGGCGTACGACGAGTGCCCCGGTGGGCGCGGTACGGCCCCAGCCGGTGACGGTGTCCCAGTCGGCGTCGGGGTGGTGGGTGCCGGGGTCCGGGTCGGTGTCGGGCACGGTGTCGGCAGACATGGCGGTGACCGTATCGCCACTATGTGAATGATTAGTTCCAAAACATTGGAGTCGTCCCTGAAACGGGTGATTAATGGTATGTCGTTCCGATGTGCCCGACTTCCCGCGCCGCGGGCGTGGACAGTGAGTCCACATGGACGACCTCGACGACATGGACCACCGGATCGTCACCGCGCTCAGGGCCTGCGGAACCGACCCGCGCGTCGCGGGCGCGGCGCGCGCCCTGTCCTGGGCCGGGGAGCACGGGGCGCTGTGGCTCGCGGCGGGCCTCACCGCGGCCGCCGTGGACGCGCCCCGGCGCACGGCCTGGCTGCGCGGCACCGCGCTCACCGCCGGCGCCCACATCGTCAGCATGGGGGTGAAACGGGTCGTGCGCCGCCCCCGCCCCGCGCACGTCGTCCCCCTGGTGCGCACCGCGGGCCGGCACTCCTTCCCCAGCTCCCACGCCACCTCGGCCGCCGCGGCCGCGGTCGTCTTCGGGGCCCTCGGGGTGCGGGCCGCCTGGCCGCTCGCCGCCGCCGTGTGCGCCTCCCGGCTGGTCGCCGGCGTCCACTACCCCTCCGACGTCGCGGCGGGCGCCGCCCTGGGTGCGCTCACGGCCCGCCTCGGCGCCGACTGGATGCGCGGAGGCACCCGTGACTGACACGGCCGTCACCGACACCGCCGTCCTGCGCCAACGCGCCCCAGACCAGGGGCAGGAGCCCGCACCGCCCCGCGCGGGAGGCGTCCTCGCCGGGCTGCTGCGCACCGCACGCCCCCGCCAGTGGATCAAGAACGTCCTGGTCGTCGCCGCCCCGGCCGCCGCCGGTGAGCTGTTCTCCGTCCACGCCCTCGGCCGGCTCGCGCTGGTCTTCGTCCTGTTCACCGCCTGCGCCTCGGCCGTCTACCTCGTCAACGACGCCCGCGACGCCGACGCCGACCGCGCCCACCCCGTCAAGCGGCACCGCCCGGTCGCCGCCGGACAGGTCCCGGTGCCGCTCGCCCACGCCGTCGGCGGCACCCTGGGCGTCCTCGCGCCCGCCGCCGCGGCCTGGCTGTGCCCCGCGCCCGTCGCGGCCCTGCTCACCGCCTACCTGGTGATGCAACTGGCGTACTGCGTCAGCCTCAAGCACGTCCTGGTCGTCGACCTCGCCGTCGTCACCACCGGCTTCCTGATGCGGGCCATGGTCGGCGGGCTCGCGCTCGGCATCCCGCTGTCGCGCTGGTTCCTCATCACGACCGGCTTCGGCGCCCTGTTCATGGTCGCCGCCAAGCGGTACTCCGAAGCCGTCCAGATGGCCGGCAAGGAGGGCGCCACCCGCCCGCTGCTCACCGAGTACACGACCGGCTACCTCCGCTTCGTCTGGCAGCTCGCCGCCGGGGTCGCCGTCCTCGGCTACTGCCTGTGGGCCATGGAGGAGGGCGGCGTCCCGCACGCCAGCGTGCTGCCCTGGCGCCAGCTCTCCATGGTCGCCTTCGTCCTCGCCGTCCTGCGCTACGCCGTCTTCGCCGACCGCGGCACCGCAGGCGAACCCGAGGACGTGGTCCTGCGCGACCGCGCCCTCGCGCTGATCGGAGTGGTCTGGCTCGCGATGTACGGCCTGGCGGTGGCCAATTGGTAGCCGGCCGGCGCGAACTGCTGGGCTTCGCCTCGGCCGGGCTGCTCGCCTACGCCGTCGACCTCGGCCTCTTCACCTGCCTGCGCGGGCCGGCCGGACTCGACCCGCTCACCGCCAAGACGCTCTCCTTCGTCGCGGGCTGCTCGGTCGCCTACGCGGGCAACGCGCTGGGCACCTACCGCCACCTCCGCCGCCCCCGGGGCCTGCGGCCCTGCGCCGTGTTCTTCGCCGTGAACGCCGCCGGCGCCGCCGTACAGCTGCTCTGCCTGGCCGTCAGCCACTACGGTCTCGGCCTCACCTCGCAGCGCGCCGACACGGTCTCCGGGGCCGGGGTCGGCATGGTCCTGGGCACGATCCTGCGCTTCTGGGGCACAAGAACACTGGTCTTCCGGTCCGGGTCCGGAACCGGTGACGGCACCGGCGGCGGATCCGGTGGCCGGACGAGATCATGGAACGGGACGAACGGGGGCAGGGTCGGATCATGGACTGGCTGAAGAAGCTCCCCGTCGCGGGGCCCTGGATCGCCCGCCTGATGACCACGCACGCGTGGCGCTCCTACGAACGCCTCGACCGGGTGAAGTGGTCCCGGCTGGCCGCCGCCATGACCTTCACCAGCTTCGTCGCCCTCTTCCCGCTGCTGAGCCTCGCCGCCGCCGTCGCCGCCGCCACGCTCAACAGGCAGCAGCAGGACAAGCTCCAGGACAAGCTCGCCGAGCAGATCCCCGGCATCTCCGACCAGCTGAACATCCAGGGCCTCGTCGACAACGCCGGCACCGTCGGCGTCATCGCCGCCCTCCTGCTGCTGTTCACCGGCATGGGCTGGGTCGAGGCCACCCGGGGCTGTCTGCGCGCCGTGTGGGAGCTGCCCGACGAGGAGGAGAACCCGGTCCTGCACCGGGCCAAGGACGCGGGCGTCCTCGTCGGTCTCGGCGGGGCGCTGCTGATCACCGTTGGCATCTCCACCGTCGCCTCGGCGCTGGTCGGCTGGATCATCCGCACCGTCGGCCTCGCCGAGGGCGGTGTCGGCGGCGTCCTGCTCTACGTAGCCGCCTTCGCCGTCGCCGTCCTCGCCGACTTCCTGCTGCTCCTCTACGTCCTGACCCTGCTCCCCGGCGTCCAGCCCGAGCGCCGCCGCCTGGTGGTGGCCGCGCTGATCGGCGCGGTCGGCTTCGAGCTGCTGAAGCTGCTGCTCAGCGGCTACATCCAGGGCGTCGCCGCGAAGAGCATGTACGGCGCCTTCGGCGTCCCCGTCGCCCTGCTGCTGTGGATCAACTTCACCGCGAAGCTCGTGCTGTTCTGCGCCTCCTGGACGGCGACGGGCAGCAAGGAGCAGGAGCTGGGCGAGGAGGAGGTCACGGACGGGTCCGGCGGCGGACCAGGTCCGGCAGCGGCCACTTCCGGTTGACCAGGAACGCGCCGCCCGCGAGCAGCACCAGCACCCCGGCGGTGATACCGGCGGCGATCCCGACCCCGCCGGCGCCGTTCCCGGCCGTGGCGCCCGCCACCGGCTTCGTGCCCCCCGCGCCCTTCCCGGTGCCGCCGGCCTCACCGGAGGACTCGGCCGAGGGGCTCGCCGCGGTGGCGCTCCTCGGGCCCACCAGCTGCCCCACCGGCCGCGCCTTGCCGGCCGCCTCGAAACCCCAGTCGAAGAGGCGGGAGGTCTCCTTGTAGACCTCGTTGTGCTCGTCCTCCGCCGGGTTCATCACCGTGACGAGCAGCACCCGGCCGTCGCGCTCGGCCACGCCCGTGAAGGTGGCGCCCGCGTTGGTCGTGTTGCCGTTCTTCACGCCCGCGATGCCCGGGTAGACGTCGACGTCGTAGTCGCCGGCCAGGAGCCGGTTGGTGTTCTGGATCTCGAAGGGCTTGCGGCTGGTCCTGCCCTTCTTGTCCTTCTTCGTCTCGCCCGGGAACTTCGCCCGGACGGTCGAGGCGTACTCGCGGAAGTCCTTCTTCTGCAGCCCCGAACGGGCGAAGAGGGTCAGGTCGTACGCGGAGGACACCTGCCCCGGCATGTCGTAGCCGTCGGGGCTGACCGCGTTGGTGTCGAGGGCCTGCAGCTCCTCGGCGTGCGCGTTCATGTCCTCGACGGTCGTGTCGACACCGCCGTTCATGGCGGACAGCACGTGCACCGCGTCGTTGCCGGAACGCAGGAAGACCCCGAGCCACAGGTCGTGGACGGTGTAGGTCTCCTCCTCCTTGATCCCGACCAGGCTGGACCCGGCGCCGATGCCCGCGAGGTCGGACACCTCGACCTTGCGCTTCGTGGTCTTCGGCCACTTCGGCAGCAGCGTGTCCGCGAACAGCATCTTCAGGGTGCTCGCCGGGGCCAGCCGCCAGTGCGCGTTGTGCGCGGCCAGCACGTCGCCCGACTCGGCGTCCGCCACGATCCACGACCGGGCGGTGAGGTCCTTCGGCAGCACGGGCGCCCCGCCCGCCAGGTCCACCTGCGTCCCGGGCCTGCCGAGCCTGGCGCCGCCCACGGTCGACATCGACGCCGGTGGAGTGGCCGACGGGCTCGTCGACGGACTCGTCGAAGGGTCCGGGGCGGCGAGCGCGGCGGGGGAGAGGAGGGCGAGCGCGGTCAGGGCGGCGGAGGTGACCGTCAGGGATCGCCTGAGGGCCTTCTTGGGAGCGGGCACGATCGGAAACGTACCCCCAGTGATCGCGTCGTTCCCAGCCCCCTCCCCACCCCGCGCACGGATCCGGACAGCGGGCGGCGATACTGAACGCATGAAGCTCAGCCGCCCCGTCTCCTGGTTCCTGCTCGCTTTCGGGGTGTGGAGCTGGATCATCTGGATCACTTTCGTCAAAAACCTGGCCAAGGACGGCAGCGGGCTCGCTTTCGAGGACGGCGACCCCACGGCGTACTTCTGGGTGCACCTGCTGCTCGCGGTCGTCTCCTTCGTATTGGGGACGGTCGTCGGGGTCATCGGGTTGCGCGGCGTGCGCGCACTGCGCCGAACGTCATAGGCGTCGAGGACGTCACAACCGAGGGGATACGACGGCATGGTGGTCGTCTTCGTGCTGGTCGCGTTGCTGATGGTGGGCGTCCTCGTGACGGCCAACTGGTACGTGTGGCGGCGTCTGTTCCACGACACGACCAGTGCCCCGGGCCCGGTGCGCCGGATCGGCGCGGCCGTGATCGCCGGGGGCTGGCTGCTGGCGGTGGGGGCGCTGGTCGCCGAACGCGCGGGCGCCCCCTTCTGGCTCCAGCGGGTCCTGGCCTGGCCGGGCTTCCTGTGGCTGGCCCTGTCGATCTACCTGCTGCTCGCGGTGCTCGCGGGCGAGGTCGTCCGGCCGCTGCTGCGGCGGTTCCTGGAGCGCCGGGCGGCCGTACGGCGCACGGAGGGCGGGGAGTCTTCGGCCGCCCCCGCCGAGGACACGAAGCGCATACCGGCCAAAACGGCCCCGCCGAAGCAGCCCGGGGCGGCGACTGGGACACCGGAGGCGCCCGGGGCCCCCGAGCCGCCCGAGACGCCGGGGCCCGGCGCCGGGAGCACGTCCCCGGGGCCCCTCGCCGTCCCCTCCCGCCGCCTGTTCGTCTCCCGTGTCGTCGCCGGTGCCGCCGCCGCTGCGGCCGTCGGCACGGTCGGCTACGGCACGTACGGCGTGCTGAGCGGTCCCAGGGTGAAGCGGGTCACCGTGCCGCTGGCCAAGCTCCCGCGCGCGGCGCACGGTTTCCGCATCGCCGTCGTCAGCGACATCCACCTGGGCCCGGTGCTCGGCCGGGGCTTCGCCCAGAAGGTCGTCGACACCATCAACTCCACGCAGCCCGACCTGATCGCCGTCGTCGGCGACCTCGTCGACGGCAGCGTGAAGGACCTCGGCCCGGCAGCCGCCCCGCTGGCCCGGCTCAGGGCGCGGCACGGGGCGTACTTCGTCACCGGCAACCACGAGTACTTCTCCGGTGCCGAGCAGTGGGTCGCCGAGGTGCGGCGGCTCGGGCTGCTCCCGCTGGAGAACGCCCGCACCGAGCTGCCCCACTTCGACCTCGCCGGCGTCAACGACGTGGCGGGCGAGGACGAGGGCCGGGGTCCCGACTACGCCAGGGCCCTCGGCGACCGGGACCGCTCCCGCGCCTGCGTGCTCCTCGCTCACCAGCCGGTGCAGATCCACGACGCCGTCGACCACGGCGTCGACCTCCAGCTCTCCGGCCACACCCACGGCGGGCAGCTCTGGCCCGGCAACCTCATCGCGGGCGCCGCCAACCCGACGCTGGCCGGTCTGGACCGCTACGGCGACACCCAGCTGTACGTCAGCCGCGGCGCGGGCGCCTGGGGGCCTCCCACGCGTGTGGGGGCGCCTTCGGACATCACGGTGATCGAGCTGGCGTCCCGTCAGGCCTGACCGGTGGTCCCGTCGGGCTCGCGGGCGGTCCTGCGCGTGGCCGGGTCCGGCAGGGACCTGGTCATTCCCGGCAGGAAGTCCGTGAAGAGTTCGTGTACCTCGCGCACCAGCGGGCGCAGCACCCGGAAGCGGGCCAGCACCACGCCCCGCGCGGTGAGCCGGGCGCCGCGTTCGGCGAGGCGGTAGCTGCGCTCGCGGCCCTCGGTGCG
Organism: Streptomyces sp. NPDC093065; assembly: GCF_044754585.1. Classification (NCBI taxonomy): domain Bacteria; kingdom Bacillati; phylum Actinomycetota; class Actinomycetes; order Kitasatosporales; family Streptomycetaceae; genus Streptomyces; species Streptomyces sp. NPDC093065. Next base: position 441,848 of record NZ_JBIVPJ010000002.1, read on the forward strand.
GTCGAAGATCCAGTACAGGACCAGACCCATCTGGGAGAGCCACATCAGCTCGGGCAGGATGTCCCGCAGTTCCTCGGGCACCTTGGTCTTCGCCCCGGCGAGCACCGCGCGGTGGATGCCGATGGCCTCCACGCGCGCGTGCTCCGACTCCGGTGAGAAGGGGCTGAGCGGGCTGTCGGGGTCGGCGGCGTTCTTGAAGAACTGCACCGCGAACTCGTGATACGGCGTGGCGATGTCCAGCCAGACCTTCAGCACGCCCGCCAGCCGTGCCTCCAGGTCGGTCTCCCCGGCCAGGACCTCGCGGACCGCCGCCCGGTGCTCGGCGGCGATCCGGTCGTAGAAGCCCTGGATCAGGTGTTCCTTGCCGGCGAAGTAGTAGTACGCGTTGCCGACGGAGACCCCGGCCTCCTGGGCGATGGCCCGCATCGTGGTCCGGTCGTAACCGCGTTCCTGGAACAGCCGCATGGCTGTCTCCAGGATCAGGGCGCGGGTCTGCTCGGACTTGCTGAGGTGGGCACCGCCGTCGGCGCCGTCGTTGGTCGCAGGCACGGGTCCAGAGCCTATCCAGTGGTACAGGCGCCGTCGTCACAGCCCGGCCCGGCGTAGATCCACCCCAGGCCGGGCTCGTACACCCAGCCGTCCGCGCGCCGATACCCGTTGCCGCCCCACTGCCGCTGCCCGGCGCGCCACCTGGCGGCGGCCAGGACGGCCCCCCGGGCCAGCAGGGCGCCCTTGGGGGTGCTGAGCCGGTGGGCGAGCCTGCGGTACCGGCGCAGCGCCCACAGGACGACGATCCAGGCGGCGGCGCCCCGGTAGACCTGCCCGGCGTCACCGACGACGGTGACCTCGTCGAGGGTGGCCGCGTGGTCGAGTCCCGGGAAGCGCCTGCGCGCCTCCTGCGACGCGGCCGGGACCAGCTCCAGCGGCACCAGCCGGGGCTGGCGCAGCAGCCAGTCCCGCACGTGGGTGCACAGGGCGCATTCGGCGTCGTAGAGGACGGTGAGCCGGCGCACGGGGGCGCCGGCCGTCGTCCCGGGAGCGGGAACCATCGGTTCAGGCTCCGGCCGTCGGGGCCGCCCAGCCCTGCGGCGGGACCGGGGGCAGCTGCTCCCGCTCCATCATGCCGCGCCGCCGGATCTTGTTGAGCACGTACACGTTGCCCAGGTGCATCACGCCGAGCACCAGCAGCACCACGCCGAGCTTGGTCGACAGGGCCTCGAAGATGCCGCGGGTGTCGGCGATGGTGTCGTCGCCGCTCAGGTAGAGGGCGACGAAGCCGAGGTTGACGAGGTAGAAGCCGACCACCAGGAGGTGGTTGACGGCGTCCGCGAGCTTCTCGTTGCCGTGCAGGACGTCGGCGAGGAAGACCCGTCCGTTGCGGCTGAGCGTGCGGGCCACCCAGACGGTCAGGCCGATGCTGACGACCAGGTAGATGACGTAGGCGATGACGGTGCGGTCCATGCCCCACCCCTTCTTGAACGCGTTCAAAACGCTGACGAGACTGACTGTAGACCTGTTTTTGAACACGTTCAAGCCGCCTGTGCGAGCGCGGGCGGTTCAGGGGCGGCGGCCCAGCTCCGGGCGCTTGGAGTAGTCCGTGAGGCCGATGACGTTGCCCCAGGGGTCGGCGAACTCGACCGTCCAGCCGGTGGCCACGGGGAACGGCTCGTCCAGCGGCGGCACCCCCGCCTCGCGCAGCGCCCGGGCGGCCGCGCGGGCGTCGGTCACCTCCAGCCACACCCGCGCGGAGGGCCACATCGGCGGCTGCCGCCCGAACTCCTCCTCCACCCGCAGCAGCAGCCCCGGCGTCTCGACGCCCACCTTCAGCAGTGCGATACCGGCCTCGTCGAGCCGGTAGGCGACCGGGAAACCGGCCCGCTCGTAGAACCCGACGGCCTCGGCGAGGTCCCCGACGGGCAGCAGCACGTTGTCGAACCCGAGCAGTTCGTACGACTCGTCATCTGACATGGCGTCAGGCTAGGACGGTCATCGGCCGGAACGGCTGATAGCCGGTCCGAGCCCGGGGCGGACTTACGCCGTCCGGCCGCAGGAACGCCGCAGGGCCCCGTCTCCGGGTGGGAGACGGGGCCCTGCGGCGGAGTGCACCGACGGACGTCAGAAGCGGCGCGTGATCAGCGCTCGCTTCACCTCCGCGATGGCCTTGGTGACCTCGATGCCGCGCGGGCAGGCGTCCGTGCAGTTGAAGGTCGTACGGCAGCGCCACACGCCGTCGCGGTCGTTCAGGATCTCCAGCCGCTGCTCGCCGGCCTCGTCGCGCGAGTCGAAGATGAAGCGGTGGGCGTTGACGATCGCGGCCGGGCCGAAGTACTGGCCGTCGTTCCAGAACACCGGGCACGAGGACGTGCAGGCGGCGCACAGGATGCACTTGGTCGTGTCGTCGAAGCGCTCGCGGTCCTCGGCGGTCTGGAGGCGCTCACGCGTCGGCTCGTTGGTGTCCTTCGTGATCAGGAAGGGCATCACGTCCCGGTACGCCTGGAAGAACGGCTCCATGTCGACGACCAGGTCCTTGAGGACCGTCAGGCCCTTTATGGGCTCGACCGTGATCGGCTTCTCGGGGCTGAGGTCCTTGATCAGCGTCTTGCAGGCGAGGCGGTTCTTGCCGTTGATCCGCATGGCGTCCGAGCCGCAGATGCCGTGCGCGCAGGACCGGCGGAACGTCAGGGTGCCGTCGAGGTCCCACTTGATCTTGTGCAGCGCGTCGAGGACACGCTCCTTCGGGTCGATCTCCAGCTGGAAGTCTTCCCAGGTCGCCTCGGCCGAGACCTCCGGGTTGAACCGGCGGACGCGGAAGGTGACCGTGATGTACGGGGAGTCGGCGAACCCGGGCTCGGGGGCCGAGTCGTTCTTCTCCATGACAGGGGTAGCCATCAGTACTTACGCTCCATCGGCTGGTAGCGGGTCTGGACGACCGGCTTGTAGTCGAGCCGGATGGACTCGGCGCCGTCGTCGCCCACCTCGCGGTACGCCATGGTGTGGCGCATGAAGTTGACGTCGTCGCGGTTGGGGAAGTCCTCGCGGTAGTGACCGCCGCGCGACTCCTTGCGGGCGAGGGCGGAGACCGCCATCACCTCCGCCAGGTCGAGCAGGTTGCCCAGCTCGACGGCCTCCAGCAGGTCGGTGTTGAAACGCCGGCCCTTGTCCTGGATCGACACGTTCTTGTAGCGGGCGCGCAGCTCGGCGATCTTCTCGACGGCCGTCTTGATCGTCTGCTCGGTGCGGAACACCATGACGTTGGCGTCCATGGTCTCCTGCAGCTCGCGGCGGATCGCCGCCACCCGCTCGGTGCCGGTGGACGAGCGCAGCCGCTCGATCTGCTCGACGACCAGGGACTCGGGGTCCTCGGGCAGCTCGACGAAATCCGCCTTCTGCGCGTACTCCGCGGCGGCGATGCCCGCGCGGCGGCCGAAGACGTTGATGTCGAGCAGCGAGTTGGTGCCCAGCCGGTTGGCGCCGTGCACGGACACGCAGGCCACCTCGCCGGCCGCGTACAGGCCGGGGACGACGGTGGTGTTGTCCGCCAGGACCTCGCCCTCGACGTTGGTCGGGATGCCGCCCATGGCGTAGTGCGCGGTCGGCTGGATCGGGATCGGGTCCGTGTAGGGCTCGATGCCGAGGTAGGTCCGCGCGAACTCCGTGATGTCGGGCAGCTTGGCGTCCAGCTGCTCCGGCGGGAGGTGGGTGAGGTCCAGGTAGACGTGGTCGCCCTCGGGACCGCAGCCGCGGCCCTCGCGGATCTCCGTGTAGATGGAGCGCGAGACGACGTCACGGGAGGCGAGGTCCTTCATGACCGGCGCGTACTTCTCCATGAAGCGCTCGCCGTCCTTGTTGCGCAGGATGCCGCCCTCACCGCGGGCGCCCTCCGTCAGCAGGATGCCCATGCGCCAGATGCCGGTCGGGTGGAACTGGAAGAACTCCATGTCCTCCAGCGGCAGCCCGCGCCGGTACACGGCCGCCTGGCCGTCACCGGTGAGCGTGTGCGCGTTGGAGGTCACCTTGAAGAACTTGCCGGTGCCGCCGGAGGCGTAGATCACGGACTTCGCCTGGAAGACGTGGATCTCGCCGGTCGCCAGCTCGTAGGCCACCACACCGGCCGACTTCTTGACGCCGTCGACCTCGGTGATCAGCTGGTCCAGGACGTAGAACTCGTTGAAGAACTCCACGCCCTCCTTGACACAGTTCTGATAGAGCGTCTGGAGGATCATGTGACCGGTGCGGTCGGCCGCGTAGCAGGAGCGGCGGACCGGCGCCTCGCCGTGGTTGCGGGAGTGCCCGCCGAAGCGGCGCTGGTCGATCGTGCCGTTCGGGGTCCGGTTGAACGGCAGGCCCATCTTCTCCAGGTCGAGGACCGAGTCGATGGCCTCCTTCGCCAGGATCTCGGCGGCGTCCTGGTCGACCAGGTAGTCACCGCCCTTGACCGTGTCGAAGGTGTGCCACTCCCAGTTGTCCTCCTCCACGTTGGCCAGCGCGGCGGCCATGCCGCCCTGCGCGGCGCCCGTGTGGGAGCGGGTGGGGTAGAGCTTCGTCAGCACGGCGGTGCGGCTGCGCTTGGTCGACTCGATGGCCGCGCGCATGCCGGCGCCACCGGCGCCGACGATGACGGTGTCGTACTTGTGTACCTTCATGATTTTCGCAGCCCCGTGCCTAGCGGATGTTCGGGTCGAAGGTGAAGATCACCAGCGTGCCCAGCAGGATGGTGAACACCGTGGCGGTGTAGAGCAGGCCCTTGAGCCACAGGCGGGTGTTCGCGCGCTCCGCGTAGTCGTTGATGACCGTGCGCAGGCCGTTCGCGCCGTGCAGCATCGCGAGCCAGAGCATCAACAGGTCCCAGACCTGCCAGAACGGCGAGGCCCAGCGGCCCGCCACGAAGGCGAAGCCGATCTTCGAGACGCCGCCGTCGAGCACCAGCTGGATCAGCAGGTGGCCGATGACGAGGACGACCAGCACGACGCCGGACAGGCGCATGAAGAGCCAGGCGGCCATCTCGAAGTTGCCCCGGGTGGACTTCGGGGTCTTCTTCGTGCGGGCGCGGGGCGCTTCGATCAGCGGCGCCGGGTTGTCGACCGAGTAGAGGGAGGCGCCCTCGACGGGGCCGATCCCGGAAGCGGGGGATTCAGTCGTGGACATTGGCGTCAGCTCCCGAACAGTTCACGAGCGGCGTGGCCGAGGACGGGGTAGATCGCCCCGAGCATCAGCACGACCCACAGGGCGACGACGGTCCAGAGCATCTGCTTCTGGTAGCGGGCGCCCTTGACCCAGAAGTCGACGGCGATGACACGCAGGCCGTTGAGCGCGTGGAAGAGGATGGCGGCGACGAGGCCGTACTCCAGCAGCGCGACGATCGGCGTCTTGTAGGTGGCCACGACGGTGTCGTAGGCCTCGGGGGACACTCGCACGAGAGCGGTGTCCAGCACGTGAACGAACAGGAAGAAGAAGATGAGGACGCCGGTGACTCGGTGAGCCACCCAGGACCACATTCCTTCCCGGCCGCGGTACAGCGTTCCAGCCGGCACGGAAATTTCCTCCGGGAGCGGGGATTGGGGCCGCGCCGGCTTTCCTTGTCGGTCGGGCCCGGCCGGGTACGGTCCACCGGCCCCCAGCATGGTAGCGACGTGTACCTGCGGTGCTTACAGGGGGCCTGCCGGTGTGATCGAAGTTGCACTCAAAGGAGCAGTGGGGTTGAGCGGGGGCGGCTACGGGGGTGGGGGTTCGGGTGGTTTGCCGGGTGCGCGTAGTCAGTGGTTGCTCGCGCAGTTCCCCGCGCCCCTCAAGGCGCTGCTCAGCCGTGTCTTTGCCAGGTGTCGGAGTTCCTCTGCCGTTACCAGGCGTTCTTCGTCCAGGTCGTTGTTCAAACGTGACCGGATGGCTGTCAGCGCGTGGTTCAGGGTCTCGTCCTGGGGCAGGCCGTCCAGGCAGATGACGAACACGTGTCCGAAGCGGGACTCGTAGGCCGCGTGGGCCGCGTTGAGGGCCGTGTGGGCCGCCGCGTACGTGTCCTCCGGCAGGTCGGGCAGCGTCTCCGCCGCCAGGGCCTCGGTCAGGTCGTCCGGGGAGAGGTCGTAGGACGCCTCGTCCGCTGCCGCCAGGAGGGCCGGGAGGTCCGGGTAGGGGCGGTGGGCGGTGAGGCAGTGGGCCCAGGCGTGGCTGTGCAGGCAGGCGAGGAGGGTTTGGGCGGCCTCCTCGGCGGGGGCCGTGTTGAAGCGCTCCAGCGGGGTGGCCGGTGCCGGTGTGGCGCGTGTTTGCACCGGTACCGGTATGGCCACTCGGCGGGGGAGGTCTGGGAGACGGTGCGCAGGCAGCGTGGGTCCTCGTGGGCTTCACGTGTGTGTCGGCAGGGGATTGTGCGAAGGATGTGGCGTCACGTTATCGAGTGACGGCAACACGTGTCCGTCCGATGCCCGAATTTCACCCGAACGGGAGAGTTTCAGAACATGTGGTGGACGCATGAAGGCACCGGCGGCCCTAGGTTGGCGTTGTGAGCCAGCACAGAGGCCGGATACCGGCGCACAGAGTGAGGCAGCGGGCCGTGATCGCCGGCGCGGTGGTCGCCGCGCTCGGTGTGGGAGTCGGCCTGTGGGCCACGGACGGCGACGGAGGCGGCGGGGAGGGCTCGGCAGCCCGGACCCCCTCCGAGGAGGCGGCCGCGCCCAGCCCCAGCCGGTCCTACCCGCTGTCCAAGGAGCCGCGCACCATACCCGCCGTGCGCGAGCACACCGCAGCCCGCGGCCCCGGCTGGCAGCCCGAGAAGGGAAACCGGGTCGTCGTCGCGGACTCCGGTCTCGCCGACGAGGGCAAGCAGATCGCCGGTGAGCTGGGGATGACGTACGCGGGGGAGAAGGACGACGAGCGGGACGGGGACCTGCTGCTCGACGTCAAGGCCGACAAGGGCGCGAACCCGGAGTCGTACACCATGACCGTGCGGGGCGGCCGGGTCACCGTCACCGGGCCCGCCGAGGCCGGCGTCTACTACGGCACCCGCACCCTGAAGCAGGAGGTGGACGGCGGCGGCACCGCGCCGGAGGGCGTGGTGAAGGACGAGCCGGCCAAACCGAAGCGCGGCTTCTCGCTGGACATCGCCCGCAAGCACTACAGCGCCGACTGGATCAAGGACCGGATCCGCGAGCTGGGCGACCTCAAGTTCAACGAGCTGGGCCTGCACTTCTCCGACGACCAGGCCTTCCGCATCGAGTCCGACTCGCACCCCGAGATCGTCTCGGACGAGCACCTCACCAAGGCCGAGATGAAGGAGATCATCGATCTCGCCGCCTCGCGCCACATCACCGTCGTCCCCGAGATCGACTCGCCGGGCCACCTCGGCGCCGTGATCGCCGCGCACCCGGACTTGCAACTGCGCAACGCGCAGGGCACGGCCACCCGCGGCGCCATCGACATCTCCAAGCCGGAGGCCGCGAAGATCGTCGACGACCTGCTGAACGAGTACGCCGACCTCTTCCCCGGCTCCCAGTTCCACCTGGGCGCCGACGAGTACCAGGCGCTCGTGGTGCCGAACCCGGAGGCGTCCTACCCGACGCTGGCCGCCGCCGCCCGCAAGGCCTACGGCTCCGGCGGCACCGTCGCCGACCTCACCACCGGCTGGCTCAACGGCCGCGCCAAGACGGTCATGGCCCACGACCGCACCCCGCGCGCCTGGAACGACGGCTTCTTCAAGGACACCTCCGTCGATCCGCTGGGGGACATCAAGGTCGCCTACTGGACCGGCAAGGAGATCGGCGCCCGCCCGCCGGCGGAGTATCTGAGCGCGGGCCGGCAGGTCCTCAACTACAACGACGAGTTCCTCTACTACGTGCTCGGCCAGCCGCAGACCTTCGTCTACCCGACCGGCGAGCGCATCTACGAGCAGTGGACCCCGCGCGTCCTGCGCGGCACCACGGCCGTCGACGCCAAGTACGACGACCAGATCCTCGGCGGCAGCTTCGCCGTCTGGGGCGACTTCCCGAACGCCCAGACCCAGGCCCAGGTCGCCGAGGGCATCCGGCTGCCGCTGGCCGCGACGGTCCAGAAGCTGTGGGATCCCGGCAAGCCCGAGCTGTCCTGGGCGGACTTCAAGTCGCTGGCCGACCGCCTCGACTGACGGCCGGCCTCCTCGTCCCGGCCCGCCGATTGTCCGATCCGGCTGCGAACGCCCGTACGGCTGTGGTGGTCTTTTGGCCGAGCCGAACCGACACGCCGGGGGGACCGGGACATGGGCTACTGGGGGTACTTCGTCGTCGGCCGCGCCGAGCGGCCGCTCGCGGAGCTGGAGGCGCTGGCGGGAGCCGCGGACATGACGCTGCGCCAGTCCGCGCCGGACGGGTGGCAGGTGTGGGAGTTCACGGGCGGCGACGGAGACGTCGGGAACATGAACGACCTGGCCGCACAGACCGGCGCGCCCGCGCTTTTCGGCTACGTGATGGACAGCGACTGCGTGGTCGTGGAGGCGGCGGCGCCCGACAGCGGGGCCTGGACGACCTGCCTGGCGCGGACCGCCATGGCCGGGTACCTGGGCGCCGAGCGGGACGGGCTCACCCTGGAGGACTACTTCCTGGAGCCCCGCGACGCCGCCGAACGCGCCGTCGCCTGGGCCGCGGAGGCGGGGTGCGCCGCGAGCGCCGGGGAACTGACCGAGGTGCTGTCGGACGATCCGGGCGCAGACGCAGACGCAGACGCGGATGCCGATGCGGACGGGGCCGAGGCCGCCGGGGACTCGGGTGGGGACTCCGGCGGGGTGTCCGGCTCCGGCTCCGGTCCGGTGGCCGAAAACCTCTTCTTCCGCTTCCTCGACCGGCTGGGCGTCGTGCCGCTGTGACACTCCAGGGCCGTCGCACGCAGTAAGGGTCAGTGCGGGCTCCGTGGTGGTGAGCGGGGCGAAGCGGCAGGAACAGGGAGGCACCCGATGAGCCTGGTGGAACTGATCGCGCGGGCCGACGCACGCGGACTCGCCGCGAGCGGACTGGCTTGTTTGGACCGCTGCGTCCCTCTGCTGGACGGCGACGACGAAGTCCTCAGACCCCTGTGGTCGACCCTCGCCGACGACACCGGCGGGGAAGCGGGCCGCGACTGGACCGAGGGTCTGGCGCAGGTGCGGGACAAGCTCGCCGGCCCCGACGCCACCGGAGAGGACGAGGCCGTGGCCCTGGTCCGCCGCATGCTCGAGGCCGCACCGGCCGAGTGCTCCGGCCCGGCGATGCGGACGTGGGCCGACGCCTGTTCCGTCGCCTCGCTCCGGATCCACCGGCTCCTCGACCCCGTGGGGGAGGCCGCCGGCGGGACCGACGTGCCCCGCGACGGCGGCACGGAGGGACTGCCGCCGCTCGTCGCCGCCGAACTGCGCCGCCAGGCCTGCGTACTGGAACTGCTCGCCGATCGCGGCGACGCCGGGCTGCGTCCGGCGCTGGAGGTCTGCACGGAGGGGCGCCGGGTGCTGCGCGCGGTGGTCTCCCGCCGGGCACGGGGCCGAGGTTGACCCCCCGGGGCCGGTGCCGGTCCCCCTGTGACCGTCGTGCGGGGAACGCGCGGTGGCGGTGCGGCGGACGTGGGGGAGGTGGGGCGGTCCTGCGCCGGTTGCGGAACGACCGGCCCGCGCGTGTGACGCAACTCCGTCCCGCGGCGCTTTAGCCCATGTGACGACTGTGACCAGCGGATTGACGAGCGGATCGACCAGCGGACCGGCCCACGGAGCGCCGGACGGTTCGACGAGCCCGCAGCAGACCCGCCCCGCGGCCGCCGCGAAGCCGGTGCGGTGGGCGGCGGACGCGGTGGCCACGATGCGCGAGGGCGCCCGGTTGCGCCTGGACTACTCGGCGCAGAGCCTGTGGCGCGTCGACCGGGTGATCGACGGCATCCGGCGCGAGCGGGCGCCGTACGCCGCCGTGGAGACGGCGCTGCGCGGACTGGGCGCGTACGCGGGAGAGGTGATCGTGCGTCAGGCGGGCGGCGAGTGGTGGACGACCGGTGGGGACCACTGGGTCCGTACCCCGGACGGCCGCCTGTGGGACCCGATGGACGAGGCCCGCCGCTGCTTCGCCGGAGACGGGTCGCTGCGCCTGCTGTGCCGGGACGCGACGGCGTCCCGGTGACGCCCGGCCGCGGCCACCGGGGATCCCGGCGTTGCCCGTGACACGGTGCCGCGGGACAGGTCCCCGGCCGGAACCAGTGGCCCCCACCAGGGAAGACCGCGGCGGCCCAAGGCAACGGCCGGGGCCGCCACCCCTGGTCGGCTAGAAGCGTGAAGGGCCTCTGACCAGGCAATTTGTTGTCCGGGTGTAAGTACTCGTTTTCCGTCTGGACCGGCCCTCATCCAGGTGTGTTTCTGGCTGTTCCTGACCGCTGCTGGTCACGTGTTAACTTGGATACGACGGATTACGTCGAAGTAGACTTTGACGTAATCCGTCGTGGTCGAGGTGCAGGAGGGCAAGTGGCGAAGGGCCTGGCAGTCAAGCCGGATGACCTGTTCGACCGGGACCGGGAGTGGGATCTGCTCGCGGAGTTCCTCACTGATCCGGATCCAGCGATGCGGCTCGGCATCGTGTCGGGTCGGCGGCGGCATGGGAAGTCGTACCTTCTGCAGGCCCTGTCCGAGCAGGTTGGTGGGCTGTACGTCACAGCGGTCCGGGAGGAGGGACGACTGCCCGCGATCCAGCGGTTCAGTGACGCGGTAGCCACTCACGCCGGCCTGCGGCCAGGGAGTCTGCGTCTGACCGACTGGCGTGACGTTCTATCCAACGCCCTTGAGGTGACTGCCCGTTCGTCGCAACCGCTCCTGGTGATCGACGAGCTGCCCTATCTGCTCCAGCACTCGCCCGAGATCCCGGGCCTGTTGCAGCAGCTCTACGACGAGCGCCAGCGGGGTGCCCGGCCTGGCGCCGGGCCGGGTCCGCGGCTGATCCTGTGCGGCTCCGCGATGAGCGTCATGCATGAACTGCTCTCGGGGACCAAGCCGTTGCGAGGCCGCGCCGTGGTCGATCTACGGCTGGGCGCCTTCGACTACCGTGATAGCCGGGCCTTCTGGCAGATCGCCGACCCGCTGACCGCGCTGAAGGTGCACGCGGTCCTGGGCGGGGCCCCCGGTTACAGGCCGGTGGCTGCCCGTCCGCATCCGGACGACGGCTTCGACGCCTGGCTCACTCGGACGCTGCTGGACCCGGGGCGGGCGGTGTACTCGCGTACCGAGACCGAGTACCTGCTGCGCGAGGACCCGAGGATCACCCAGCACACCCTGTACTACGACATCCTCACCGCGATCGCGAACGGGGCCACCACCCCGAGCAAGATCGGGGCGGCCCTGGAACGCCCGCGCAACGCCGTCGCCCACCCGCTCGGCGTCCTGGAATCCACCGGCTACATCCGGCGGGAACAGGACATCCTCCGCTCCAAGCACCCCGTCATCACTCTCGCCGACCCGGTCATCCGCTTCAACCAGCTCATCACCCTCCCGCAGGCCGCCGCCGTGGAGCAGGGCTTCGCCGAGCAGGTGTGGCAGCAGGCCGCTCCGACCTTCAACTCCAAGATCCTCGGGCCGCACTTCGAGGACCTGGCCCGCGACTTCACCCGTCGTTATGCCCACACTCTGTTGCCCGGCGGACTGCCCGGCCCGGTCGGCACCACGGAAGTCGCCGACCAGGCCGCCCGGACCAAGCACGAGGTCGATGTCATCGCCCTGGCTGCCGGTGAGCGCCCGCAGGCTCCCCGTGCGAGGATCGCGCTGCTGGGTGAGGCCAAGGCGACCGCCGCGCGCCGGGGGACCGGTGACCTGGAGCGCCTGGAACGTATCCGTACGCTCCTCAAAGACCAGGGGTACGACACCGCTGCCACCACGCTGGCCCTGTACTCATTGCACGGCTTCTACCCCGACCTGGTTGAACTGGCGCACGGTCGTGGCGACGTACTCCTGGTCGATCTGCCCACCCTCTACCGCGTCTGACAAGGGCGGTCCCCAGACCTTCGTCAACGGCCGAATGGCCATAGCGGGGTTCTGGGGCGAGGCTGCGGTGTGGGGCGAGGCTGGGCAAGAACCTTTCGCACCATGTCCTTGGAGATGTCATGCCGGCCCTGGGTGTCGCTCGGGTCGAGTACGGCGAAATGCTCGCGTAGCGACGGTGGTTCGAGTCCTTCGAGGCCGATGTGCACGGCGTTCTCCGTCCATGCCACGCCTGTCGTCGCCCCGGGCACGTGCTGCGTCAGGAGAACGACCTTGACGAGCAGGTCCGGCCTGCCCTGGATGGTGTCCAGCGCCAGGTCGAGCTCCGAGTCACGCAGGACGTGCCCGTCATCAAGGAGATTCTCCGCCGAGTCGATCACAATGATCGGCCGGAAGCCGCCGGTGTCTTCAAGACAGTCCAGCGCCATCTCCAGGCGGGCACGAGCGAAACTTCCGGCCGCCCGACCCGACCCGGGTGGTTCGATGTCTTTGATGAGTGCCGCCACACCGAGCTCCCCGTAGGGCGTGGCATCGTGCCAGCGGACCGCCGACGACTCGACGTCCGGATCAGCCCGGCCCAGGTCGGCGAGCACCTCGCGCACCAGCGCCGTCTTGCCTATCCCGGCCGGGCCGCTGACCACGATGATGGAGGTGGTTCGATCCTCCAACGCCGCGCGAAGATGGCTTCGCGGACCCGTGCGGTTGACAAAGGCGGACGTACCGCGCGGCCTCCGGCCGGTAGTCCGCGTCGTCACCGTGCCGGTCGAGCCGAGATCCGCTCCCGCGTCGAAGAGCTCCGCTCGAGATGCCGACGGGGCGCCCGGTCTCAGCAGAATCCGAGTGAGACGCCCCGCCAGGCGTGCGCACCAACGGCGGGCCTCCGGTGTACCGTTCGAGTACGCGCTGTGCAGCATCGCCTGGGCCAGCAGGGAGACCATCAGTTGCCTGTGCCACTGCTCGGGATCCCCATGCTTGTCGATGACGAAGCGAAGGGCGGGTCCTCGCAGCGCGTCAATGATCTTTCGCACATTGCCCGGCATGCCGTCATCGAGGTGCTTGTCCCGCTCGTCGCGCTCCAGATACGTGAGAAACCTCGACTGGCTGTCCTCGGACGACTCCCCGATCTCCCGCCAGCAGAGTGAGATCAGCAGAGTCGCGAGATCCCGGCTCAGCGGCGCCCGGGGGTCATAGGTGGCCAGGTCGATCAGGCAGAAGCGGTTCGCGTCCACGGACCCGTCGGGTTTGGGTACGAGGACGTTGTCCCCATGCAGATCACCGTGGGTCCGGCCCACCAGACAACTGATCGTGCTCAGTGTCGCAGGCGTGTCCTCGGTGAACAGCCGCCACGGGTTGGGCAACGGTTCGCGCTCGCCCGGCAGCCGAAGGTGGTCGGGCGTCAACAGACCGCGATCCCGCGCCCACTCGTACAGCCACCCGTCCCTCTTGAAGCTGTCACCCAGTTCGCTCGTCAGTAACTTGCCCACCGGCAACTGCTCACTGTCGTACGCGTCGCCGGTCCATGCCAAGAGCATCTTGCACCAGATCGTCTCGCAGGCGTCGGCGAGTTGGTCGAGACCGATCGTCCCCAGTGGAACGCCGGGGACCAAGAACTGGCCGACGACAAAACCGTTCTGCAGACATCTGGCCGCAGGGAAGGCGACCTCGGCCAGGTGCTGTGAACGGAAGGCTTCGGGGGCCTCTCGCAGGGCCGCCAGATGCCGGTGGTGCTCGCGCCGGTGCTTCAACGACGCCGACGGACAGAGCTTGATCACGCACCAACTCGGTTCGGGACGCCCTGATGCGTAGACCACCAGAGCCTTCACCAGCTGTGCACCGGTGAAGCCGCGACCGCCCGCCTTGACGGTGCCGCTACGAATCTTGAAACCGTTGTCGAGCAGGGACTCGATGATCGACGAGGCGACGGTGGCGCTTCCGAACTCGTGAGTCAGCTCCTCCAGGGCGGTCATGACCGGGGAAACCTTGATTCCAGCTCTTGCATCCTGATCTGGAAATCGCCCTTGTCCTGGTCGTGGTAGCGCCGGAAGTACCAGGTCGGCAGACGCGGCTGGAGCCGTCGCATCTGATAGAGCGTGTCCTGGACCTGGCGGGCGAAGCGGGTGAACGCGGCCGGTGTGGTGATCACAGGTGACGCGGGATCGTCGATGACCGCACGCACCAGACCGAGGACGCGCAACCGCTCCTGAATGCTCGTCATCTGAGTGCGGTACATCTGCAGACACAGGAGCAGCAGGCCGAGCGAAGGAACGAACCACCCAGTGACCAGTCGGCTCACCGTCCCGCCGGTAGTCAGGGCCAGCAGCACACCCGCCATGGACCACAGCACCAGCGTGCCCAGCGTGAGCTGGGCGAAGCGAAGCCGGATCCGGGACCCCCAAGCCAGGTTCTGTTCCAGGCAGAAAAGCACGTCGTAGGGCGCGGCAGCGTCCACCACCAGGTAGTAGCCTCGCAGTCGGTCCTCGCTGCCGCGGAAGCTCCTGCTCAGTCGGCTCACTTCGTCGTGGCTGATCCGGTTGCCGACCGCCACGTTGTTCCACGGCAGGTCAAGTACCTCGGCATCGAACATCTCCTGAAGAGCCGCAGCGATACGGAGGTAACGCTCGGCCCAGGGGGCCATCACCGCCATGTAGAGCGCGGCCCAGAGCGTGCCCCCGAGGGTGACGGCGGTGCCGTACCGTGAATCCGAGCCGGTCAGCAGGCCGGCGACGGCCAAGGCGATCGAGACGCTCAGGCTCAGCGTTTGCGCCCGCTGGTTTCGGAGGTGGGCCACGGCGACGGCTTTGAGCAAGCGCACGGCCGCGACGCCTTCCTGTTGGTCCGCGATGGGATGGGTGCTCGTCAACGTCCCTCCCGCATGTGCGCATCGACGTAGTGAGTCTCACACGGTCGGTAGCCCTGGCGGTACAGTGCGTTGTTTCCGTGGTCGGCGGTGCGCCCGCCACCGTCTCGGCACCGCTGTCGACAAGAGTCGCGTCGGCCCAGCACGCGAGGGTCGAGCAGGAGCGGGCCGGGGATCCATCGTCGACGACTCGGCACGTTGTGCCGGACAACAACCTGTGACTCTGGCGCGCTGGTTACGCCGCCCATGAAATCTGCGCAAAGACCCAGGTCGGAGCTCAGAACCGCAGAGACGGCCGGGGCCGCCACCCCCCACAGGAGAGGCCCCGGCCGTCGCGCGGTACGGGCCGCGCGGCGGCCCGTACTCCCTACAGCGCCGCGACTGCGTTTTCTGTCACACCCCACCGCGTCACGGGTTAGTTGCATCTTGTACGGCAATGCGATGTGGACATGGACGAGTGGCGGTTTCAAGACGTAACGTGCCATTCGCGCCGATGCAGCGGGGGGCTCGCTCCCGCGACGAGGTTGTGGGAGACCGCCGCAGCCCATCCTTCGAGAAACCACGACGGCGAGGACCACGTCCGCGAGAGCGGCGCCGTTCCAGGCGCAGAAAGGCCTTCTCGGTGCTGGGGGACGACGCGGAGCTGACCGCCGCGGTGCGTGCGGCACAGGACGGGGACGAGTCCGCGTTCCGGACTGTGTACCGCGCCGTGCACCCGCGACTGCTGGGGTACGTGCGCACGCTCGTCGGTGATCACGACGCCGAGGACGTGGCCTCCGAGGCCTGGCTGCAGATAGCCCGCGACCTGGAACGGTTCGACGGCGACGCCGACCGGTTCCGCGGCTGGGCCGCCCGCATCGCCCGCAACCGCGCGCTCGACCACATCCGCATGCGCGGCCGCCGGCCGGTGATCGGCGGCGACGAGACGGAGCTGACCGGCAAGGCCGCGGAGTCCGACACCGCGGGTGAGGCCATGGAGGCGCTGGCCACCGGAAGCACCCTCTCCCTCATCGCCCGGCTGCCCCAGGACCAGGCCGAGGCGGTCGTCCTGCGCGTGGTGATGGGCCTCGACGCCAAGAGCGCCGCCGAGACGCTCGGCAAGCGGCCCGGCGCCGTCCGCACGGCGGCTCACCGCGGCCTGAAGCGCCTGGCCGAGCTGCTCGGCGGCGATCCGGAATCGGGTGGCGGGCTCGACGCCCTGCCACCGCAGCGAGAACCGCGCGGTCGTGCGGTGACGTCCGCGAGTGTGACGCATACGCGTGCGCGGACGCAGAAGGACATGTGATGGCCGACGAGCAGGACGAGTGGCTGGACCGCGAAACGGCGGAGCTCATGCTGCGCGGAAAGCCTCCGGAGGGTCTGGAGAGCACCGACCCCGCGACCCGCGACCGGGCCGGACGGCTCGTCGCGGCCCTCGGCGTGCTGTCCGCCCCACCTGCGCCGACCGGCGAGGAACTCCCCGGCGAGGCCGCCGCGCTGGCGGTCTTCCGCAAGGTGCGCGCCGAACGGGCCGACGCGTCGGCGGATGCGCCGGCCGGGCTCGGGCACGGCACCGCCCCCGGGCCCGCCGACGCCGGTCTGGTCCGCATCGGCCCCCGTGGCGACGGCACCCGGCGGACGCACTGGAGCCGTCCCCTGCGTCTCGGGCTGGCCGCCGCGCTGACCGTCGGCATGGTGGGCGGCGTGGCGGTGGCGGCCGGAACCGGAGTGCTGCCGACGCCGTTCGACCGCACCGAACCGGAACCCGCCGCCACCGCCTCGGCCGCCACCTCCCCCGACCGTCCGCTCGCACCGCCCTCACCCCTGGAGGGCACGCTGGGCGGGGCGGACCCCGGTACCGCCTCGGGCGCGCCCGGAGGGGGCACCGCCCGGGACGGCGGCCGGACCGGGGACCGCGACGCCGACGACCGGGACGCGGACGGCGCCGACGGACGGCGGTCGGGCCTCGCCGCGTCCTGCCGCAAGGCGCGCGCCGGCAAGCAGCTCGACGCCGCCCACCGGCGCGCGCTGAAGGAGGCGGCCGGGGGAGCGTCACGGGTCGGGAAGTACTGCGGCACCCTCCTCGCCGCGAGTGGCACCGGCGGCCGGGACGGCGGAGAGCACGGCGACTCCGGAGAGGCGTCCTACGAGGGCGAGCTCCGCAAGGACACCGGGGGCGGCAAGGGCGACCGGGGCGGCAAGGGTGACAAGAACGGCAGGAACGGCAAGGGGGACAAGGAAAACAGCGGCGACAAGGACAAGGGCGGAAAGAAGGGCGACGACGGCCACGGCGGCCGTGGAGACCAGGACGACGACGGCGACGACGGCGGCAACGACGGCAACGGCGATGACGACGACGCCGACATAACCCCGCCCGTCCGCGGCCACCACCGCCCCCACGGCCCTCACGCTCCGCCGGCCCACGAGCCCCGGCCGCAGCGGGCGCCCGCCTACGCGCGATGTGCCATGTACTCCGCGAAAGCCGCCTGACCTGCGCTTTCGCAGACGGTGACGGTTCCCGCGCCGAGGGTGTGACACTTTCGGCCACCGTGACGCAGTAATGAGTGAGCCGACTGGTCATCGGCTTTCGCACCGAGCCGGGGTTCCCCCCGTACCTGCGCTCGTGCACCTCGGCGCGGGCGGGACACGTTCCCCCGGTCCCGCCCGCGCCCCCATTCACCCGTACACGACGACCTTGTCGCCGTTCCTCACCTGCGCGTACAGGTCTGCGATCGCCCCCTCGTCCCGCACGTTGACACAGCCGTGCGAGGCGCCGGCGTAACCGCGCGCCGCGAAGTCGTAGGAGTAGTGCACGGCCTGGCCGCCGCTGAAGAACAGGGCGTACGGCATGGCCGAGTCGTAGAGCGTCGACCAGTGGTGGCGGGACTTCCAGTAGACCTGGAAGACGCCCTCGCGGGTCGGCGTGTGCTGCGAGCCGAAGCGCACGGACATCGTCGAAACGGTCCGCCCGTCGATCATCCAGCGCAGCGTCCGGCTGGACTTGCTGACGCACAGCACCCGGCCGGTGGTGCAGCGCGGGTCGGGCGCGGCGGCGGGCTGGCCGCCCATCAGGTACAGGTCCCACTTGCCCGGCTCGTGCGACATCCCGAGCAGCCGCTGCCAGGTGACGGTGTCCGTCCGGCCGGTCCTGGGCAGCCCGCGCTTGCCCTGGAAGCCGCTGACCGCGCGCTCGGTCAGGTTGTCGTACGTCCCGGTCGGCCCGTCCACGAGCCACTCCACCTGGCGCAGCCGGGCCTGCAGCTCGCGGACGTCCCGGCCGGTGTCGCCCCGCTTCCACAGCACCCTGGCCGCCTTCGTCCCGGGGGCCGGCGCACTCGACGGCTCCCGGCCCCGGGACGGCGCGTCCGGCGACCGCCGGTTACCGGACGGAGTGCTCTTCGGCGAGGCCCCGGTGGTGACGTCTATGCGCACCGGTGCGTGCCCCTCGCCGTCCGGCCCGGTGCCCTGCACGGTGCAGCCGCCCGCCGCCAGTACGGCCCCGAGGGCGACGGCGACCGCCCGTCCCGTGCTCCCCATGCCCGCCCCGCGCATCACGGCCCCCCGTCGTCTCACGGTCCCGCACCGACGTCCCCCTGAGTTGTTCCCCCGGATGACGCACCGCGAACGGCACGGCATCGTCGGGACCCCGCCGAGGTTGTGAGGAAGGTCCCAGCGTGGGCCTCTCCACCGGGTGCACGCGCGCGGATACAGTCCGTCGAAGTGCCAGACCGTACCGGCGGGTAAATGGCGGGTACTTCGAACAGTACGAACATGTGCTCAGCGGGAGGCATCACACCATGACGCGCGAGTCCGAGTCCGGGCTGCCCATCGAACCGGTCTACGGGCCCGACGCCCTGACGGACTGGGACGCGGCCGAGAAACTGGGCGAGCCCGGGAAGTACCCCTTCACCCGGGGCGTCTACCCGTCGATGTACACCGGCCGGCCGTGGACGATGCGCCAGTACGCCGGTTTCGGCACGGCGACCGAGTCCAACGCCCGCTACAAGCAGCTCATCGCCAACGGCACCATGGGCCTGTCGGTCGCCTTCGACCTGCCCACCCAGATGGGTCACGACTCCGACGCGCCGATCGCGAGCGGCGAGGTCGGCAAGGTCGGCGTCGCCATCGACTCCATCGACGACATGCGGGTGCTGTTCGGCGGGATCCCGCTGGACAAGGTCTCCACGTCGATGACGATCAACGCCCCGGCCTCCCTGCTGCTCCTGCTCTACCAACTCGTCGCCGAGGAGCAGGGCGTGAGCGCCGACCAGCTCACCGGCACGATCCAGAACGACGTGCTGAAGGAGTACATCGCGCGCGGGACGTACATCTTCCCGCCGAAGCCCTCGCTGCGGCTGATCGCGGACATCTTCAAGTACTGCAGGGCCGAGATCCCGAAGTGGAACACCATCTCGATCTCCGGCTACCACATGGCCGAGGCCGGCGCGTCCCCCGCGCAGGAGATCGCGTTCACCCTCGCGGACGGCATCGAGTACGTGCGCACGGCGGTCGCGGCCGGCATGGACGTCGACGACTTCGCGCCCCGCCTCTCCTTCTTCTTCGTGGCGCGTACGACGATCCTGGAGGAGGTCGCCAAGTTCCGCGCGGCCCGGCGGATCTGGGCGCGGGTGATGAAGGAGGAGTTCGGCGCCAGGAACCCCAAGTCGCTGATGCTGCGCTTCCACACCCAGACCGCCGGTGTGCAGCTGACCGCCCAGCAGCCCGAGGTGAACCTGGTCCGCGTCGCCGTGCAGGGCCTGGGCGCGGTCCTCGGCGGCACGCAGTCCCTGCACACCAACTCCTTCGACGAGGCCATCGCGCTGCCCACCGACAAGTCGGCGCGGCTCGCCCTGCGCACCCAGCAGGTCCTGGCCTACGAGACGGACGTGACGGCGACCGTCGACCCCTTCGCCGGTTCCTACGTCGTCGAGAGGATGACCGACGACGTGGAGGCGGCCGCGCTGGAGCTGATGGGCCGGGTCGAGGACCTCGGCGGCGCGGTCAACGCCATCGAGCACGGCTTCCAGAAGAACGAGATCGAGCGCTCCGCCTACCGCATCGCCCAGGAGACCGACTCCGGCGAACGGGTCGTGGTCGGCGTCAACCGCTTCCAGCTCGACGAGGAGGAGCCCTACGAGCCGCTGCGCGTCGACCCGGCCATCGAGGCCCGGCAGGCCGAGCGCCTGGCCGTGCTCCGCGCGGAGCGCGACCGGGCGGCGGTGGACTCGGCCCTGGCGGCCCTGAAGAAGGCGGCCGAGGGCGAGGACAACGTCCTGTACCCGATGAAGGACGCGCTGCGCGCCCGCGCGACGGTCGGCGAGGTGTGCAACGCGCTGCGGGAGGTCTGGGGGACGTACGTGCCCTCCGACGCGTTCTGAGACCCCGGGCCGGTCCGGGGCCTCAGCCCGTCAGCCCGAACCGGCCCAGGTAGGTGTCGAGGCCCTCCGGCGTGTGGCCGGCCCACCCCACGTACCCGTCCGGCCGTACGAGGAACAGCCCCGTCCCGTACGCCCCGTGCGCGCCGCCGCGCACCACCCGTACCGCCGGCCCCACACCGCCGCCGGGCGCGTCGGTGCCCAGGGCCAGCAGTGTCCAGTGCGGCCCCCGGAAGGCGTCGAAGAGCCGTACGCCGTCCACCGTGCCGTCGGGCGCGCGGTCCCCGGCCCGTATCGCGTCCTCGCCGACGGCGCCCCGTGTCTCCACCGTCAGCGACGAGTCCCGGTACCCGATGCCCAGCTGCCGGGTCGCCCCGCCGCGCCGTACCTCGCCGCGGTGGACGGCGGTCGACAGGTCGAGCATCTGCGCGGCGATCGGGCGCCGTTCCTCCTCGTAACTGTCCAGGAGCGCCGCCGGGGCGCCGCCGGTCAGCACCGCGCCCAGCTTCCAGCCCAGGTTGTAGGCGTCCTGGACGCTGGTGTTCAGCCCCTGTCCGCCCGCGGGCGAGTGCACGTGCGCCGCGTCGCCGGCGATGAAGACCCGGCCCGAGCGGAAACGGTCGGCCAGGGCCGCCCGCGGCCGGAAGTCGGAGACCCAGCGCACCTCGGTCACGTCCTCGGCGGCGATGTGCGAGCGTTCCGCGACGACCCTGCGGACGCCGTCCGGGGAGGTGTCCACCTCCGCGCCCTCCGGGAACCGCGCCATCACCTGGAAGTCCTCGGTGCCGGCCAGCGGGCAGACGGCGAGGAGGTCGGCGCCCTCGCGCGGCGGGAAGACGTGCCAGTTGTCGCGGTCCAGGCCGCTGATCCGGACGTCCGCCACCAGCGTCGGGCTCGGGTCGACCGTCTCGCCGGTCATGCCGATGCCCAGCGCGCGGCGCACCGCCGACCGGCCGCCGTCCGCCGCGACCAGGTAGCGGGCGCGCACCGTCCCGCCCGAGGCGAGGCGCACGGTGACGCCCGCGTCGTCCTGCGCGACACCGACCACCTCGTGGTGGAAGGCGACCTTGCCGCCCAGCTCCCCGAGCCGGGCCGCCAGGATCTCCTGCGTGCGCCACTGCGGCACCATCCACGCCCTGTTGTACGGCGAGTCCTCGCTCGGCTCGGCCGGCTCGAACATGTGGTGCTCGCCGACCCGCTCGCCGTTCTGCCAGATCATGCCGATGGGGTAGGTGCCGCCCGCCGCGTGGATGGCGTCGACGACGCCGAGGTCGTCGAAGACCTCCATCGTGCGGGGCTGGAAGCCCTTGCCCCGCGAGCCGGGGAACAGCTTCCCGGCGGCCTCCAGGACCAGTGCGTCCACCCCGCGCCGGGCCAGGTCGACACCGAGGGCGAGACCGGTGGGGCCCGCGCCGGCGATCAGCACTTCCGTGTCCAGGACATGCGTATCCGTGACATTCACGGCAACTCTCCTTAACGTCGTTAAGTCCCGTGCGTGACCGAGCATGGCCCTAACGCCGTTAAGGTGTCAAGCGTGAGTACGGAACGACGCGCCCCCCTCGACCGCCGACGGGTCGCGGACACGGCGCTGAAGCTGCTGAACGAGGTCGGTCTGGACGGCCTGACCCTGCGCACCATCGCCAGGGAGCTGGACGTCAAGGCGCCCGCCCTGTACTGGCACTTCAAGGACAAGCAGGCCCTGCTCGACGAGATGGCCACCGAGATGTACCGGCGGATGGTCGCCGGGACGCCCCTCGACCCGGCCGACACCTGGCGCGAGCGGCTGCTCAAGGCCAACCGCGGCCTGCGCGCGTCCCTGCTCGCCTACCGCGACGGCGCCAAGGTGTTCAGCGGTTCACGCTTCACCGGCGCGGTGCACGCCGAGTACATGGAGGGCACCCTGCGGCTGTTCACCGCCGCCGGGTTCACCCTCGCGCGGGCGGTCCGGGCGACCACCACGACGTACCAGTTCACCCTCGGCTTCGTCACCGAGGAACAGGGCGTCGTGCCCGTGCCCGGCGAGCGCCGGGAGGGCTACGACGTGGACGAACGCGCCCGCATGCTGGCCGACTACCCTCTGACGGCCGCGGCGGGCGCGGAGATCTTCACGGACTGGGACCGGCACTACGAGGAGTCGCTGGCCCTGGTGATCGCGGGGATCGCGGCGAGCTACGGCCTCGACTGAGCCGGCCCCGCCGCCCTGCCCGACGCGTCGGCCTTCGCCCGCTGCGCCGCCCGGTACCGGCGCACCGCACGGGTGACGAGCGGCGGCAGCAGGTCCAGGGCGAGCCGCCGGGTGCGCTCCCGCGGGGCCGCCCCACGAGCCGCACGGACCGCGCGGGCCGCCGGACGGGCCTGCCCGGCCTGCCCCGGCACCGGCTTGGCGTCCGGCCGGCCCGCGTCCGGCGCCGGAGTGGACGCCGCGGCGGGCGCCGGGTGCCGCGAGGAGGGCAGCGAGGGCGGCCGCAGCCGCTTGCCCTTGGCGCGGGTGCGCACCAGCCGGTGCCCGGCGGCCTGCTCCACGGTCACCGAGATGTCGTCGCGCCCGCGCAGCGCCGCGAGCAGCTCCTCCTGCACGGGCCCCGGGTCGCCCCAGGTGCCGTACAGCTTCTGGCTGCTCAGGCAGACCGGGCGCAGCCCGCGGTTGAGCACCGCCTCCCAGGCCGCGACGGCGACGCCCGGCGTGTGCTCGCTGCGGAAGTCGTCCAGGACGACGACGCCGTCCGGACCCAGCAGCTCCTTCGCCGCGCCGATGTCGCCCTCGACGTGCTCGTACAGGTGCGAGGCGTCGATGTGCACGAAGCGGCAGCTGCCCGGCGCGACCTCGTCGACGACCGCGGAACTGGGCGCCTGGATGATCGTGGGCAGGGCGTCGTGGAAGGAGAGGTAGTTCCGCTCGAAGGCCTGGCGGGTGAGGGAGGAGTACGACTTCGCCGCCTCCGCCCGGTTGGCCGCGTCCGGCGGCTCGGCCCCGAACAGGTCGCAGACGGTGAGCGTCTCGCCGTCCCGCAGCCGGTGCCCGAGCAGGATCGCGCTCTTGCCCAGGTAGGCGCCCAGTTCCAGCAGGTCGCCGCGGGTGTCCAGCCGTTCCTGCCGCTCCAGGAACCAGGAGAACAGCACCTGGTCGAGCGGCCAGAACCAGCCGGGGACGTCGTTGAGCTCACCGGGGTACTCGTGCGTCTCTTGCGCAGTGGCCATGAGGGGAGGATGCCCCCTCGACACCGGAAATGGAGTGGGCACGCGCGATCCGACGGTCAGAAAATCGCACGTATCGCCCAATGCGTCCGGCCCGGCACCTTCCGTGAAGGACGGGAGGCGGCTCCCGCCGTTCACCGGAAGGTCATGTGCACGTGGCCGAAGTTCATCCGGGACGGGTTACCCGCGGGCCGCGTGCCCTCGTAGCGTGCGTCGGTGTGCGCCCGCGCGTTCCGTCGCCGGCCTCCTCGCCCCACCCGTCTCCTCGTCCTGCGAGCCCGGCCGGACCGCCGGCGGGCCGCGCGTCCCGTCCGGGAGTGACCACTCATCGCCGCCGAGCCCCTGACCGCCGCCGAGCCCCTGCGCACACCCGGCCCCGCCGACGCGGGGACACCGGCCCCGCGCGCCCGGGGCGAGCACCGGTACGACATCGACCTGGTCCGGGTGCTGGCCTCGGTCGGCGTCGTCGTCTGCCACGCCGCGGGCGAACTCATGAAGGCCGTGGACCGCGACCCCTCGCGGGGCGGGCCCGTCTACTGGACCGCCCTCGCCGGGGACGCGCTGAGCCGGTGCGCCGTGCCGCTGTTCTTCGCGATCGCCGGCTGGGTGGTGCTCAGCGGGGCGCCGCCCCGTGACGGCACGCAGGTCCGCGGGCGGCTGACCCGCATCGTCGTGCCGATGGCCGTGTGGACCGCCGTCTACCTCCTGTGGGACCGGGCCCGGGGCGCCGGCACCGGCCCCACCCGCGACCTCGCCCTGGACGCGCTCTTCGGCTCCGTAAGGCCCGCCTTCCACCTCTGGTACCTGTACGCCTACGTCCCCGTGATCCTGCTGCTCTCGGTGGCCGTCCTGGTCCGGAACGGCAAGCGGCCCCTGGGCGCGGGCGCCGCGCTGCTCGGCCTGGCCCTCGCCCCGGACCTCCTGGGCGACCTCGGGCGGCTCCTCGACCTCCGTGTGCCCCCGTTCGCCTGGCAGTTCGGCGTCTACCAGATCGCGTACGCCGTCGCGGGTGCCGTCCTGCTGTCACTGCCGGGGTCCGCGGTCGCGGGCCGGCGGCGGCGCCTGCTGTGGCTGGCCGGCGGGCTCTGCGCCTGGGCCGCGGTCGCCGTCTACGAGCACCGGGTGCACTTCCCGGGCCCGTACGGCTCGGTCTGGGTGGCGCTGCTCGCGGGGACCCTGCTGACGGCCCTGAACCGGATCCGGGTGCCCGAGCGGTGGAGGCCGCTGCTCGGCAGGCTCGCCGGGGCCTCCTTCGGCGCCTACCTGGTCCACCTGCTCTTCCTGGAGGCGCTCGCCCCGCGCGTGGTGTCGGCGGACGCGGGCTGGGCGGGCGCCGTGGGCGCGCTCGTCGGGCTGACGGCGGTCACGGTCGTCCTGTCCTTCGCCGCCGCCCTGCTGTGGACGCGGCTGCGGCTCGGCCGCTGGCTGGGCTGAGCCGGGCGCCCGCCCGGCACGCCGGAGCCCTCGCCGGCCGGGCGGGGGCTCCTTGCGTGTCCGGACGGTCCGGCCGTCCGCTCACTTCTTTCCGGCGCCGTGCCGCACCGCCCTGCGCACCACGCGCCCGGCCCGCCGCACCTGGAGCCTGGCGCGCAGCTGCGGGCGGCTGCCGGGCAGGCCCAGCTCGGTCAGCCGCAGCTCGGGGAAGTAGTAGCCGGGGACGGTGGCCAGGTTGGCCCGCAGCCAGGTCTCCGTCGGCTCACGCAGCTCCGCGTACGTCTTGGGCTGCATGCAGAAACCGATCGCCCGCACCAGCGGCGACAACGACGCGGGGGCCGCACCGACGCGCGCGGGGGCCGCACCGCGCTCCAGGTCGGGCACCAGGTGGTCGACGACGGCCAGCGGCACGCGGTTGCTGTTCGGGTACGGCGTGAGCCGCTCCATCACCAGCGCCGTGCCCACCCGGGCGACGGGCACGTCGTAGTAGGCGGACGCGGTCACCATCGCGGTCGAGAAGCAGCCGACGACGAGTTCGGGCGCGCAGTGCCGGTACAGCGTCTCGGCCAGCAGCGGCGCGTCCAGCACCGTCAGCCGTACGCCCGCCTCGGCCGCCGCCTTGCTCAGTGCCGCCGTGTAGCCGGCCGGGGCCGTCGGGTGCGGCTTGAAGACCACGGACCGGTGCCCGGCCCGCGCGGCCCCGTTCAGCATGCGGACGTGGAGGTCCTCTTCCTCCGCCGCGCTCAGGATGTTGATCGCCGCCAGGTACTGGCCGAGCAGCACCGCCGTAGGCCTCTCCCGCAGCACGGGCGCCAGTCCGGGGTCGCCGGCCGCTTCCCGGGCGACCTCGTCGAGCACCGCGCGGAACGAGTCGTCGGGGACGATCACGGGCTCGACGCCGTACTCGGACAGCAGCATCGGCCGCAGGCCCGGTATGAGGTCCAGGTGGAGGAGCCGCTGGATGCGGCGGGCGAGGGTCAGCGGCAGCTTCTCGCGCGTCGGGCCGTAACTCATCAGGCCGTCGGCGTACACGTGCAGCGCGGCCTCGGAGAAGATCGCCGCGAGCGCGCGGGCCGGGTTGACCTGGATCGACTCGACGGCCAGCTCGACCAGGTCCCGTTCGCCGATGCCCCAGGCGAGCCGGAACGCCTTCTGCCACAGGGACACGTCGTTGCCCCTGGGGCCCCAGGCGCTGGGATGGTGCGGGCTTATCGCCTCGTTCCAGCTGACGACGGAGTCGAACCGGCCGGACACCCGCTCGTACCCGTGCATCTCGTGCAGGCCGAGCGCGGTCTCGGGGACCGCCGCGTTGTTGGACGTCAGCAGGATGCGCCGCACCCCGTCGCGCGGGCCGAACAGACCCGCGTCGAGGGCCGCGGCGAGGGTGGCCGCCCCGTACAGGGTGGAGACCTGGAAGATCTGGGTCCTGGGAAACGCGGGGGCCACAGAAGACGCGGACGACGCGGAGGACAGAGAAGACACAGAAGACACAGAAGACGCAGAAGACGTGGGGGACATGGATCAGGCAGCCTTCCGCCCGTCGCGCAGCCGGCCGAGCAGCCTGCCGCGAGTGCCGTCGATGGTGCGGAGGGTCTCCTCCAGTACGTGCTGGGGCATGCGGCGCAGCGCCTCCCGCGCCTCCCGCCGCAGCCGCTGGGCCGCCGAGGACTCGTACTCGCCCACCTTGCCGAGGTGGAAGGCGATCATGGCGCAGTACGTCCGGACGGCCTTGGGCAGGAAGCGCTCGGCCTCCCGGTCCCGCGACAGGTCCTGGAGGAGCATGTCGTAGGCCGGGATGAAGTCCAGCTGGCGGGAGTCCTTGATCTGGGTCAGCGAGGTGGCGACGCCCCGCCGGTAGAACACCCCGTGCAGCCCCACGGACGCGTACGTCGCCGCCTTGAGGTGCAGGCGCCAGATCCACAGGCGGTCCTCGGCCGTGCGCAGTTCGGTCGCGAAGCGCATCCCGCCGTCGGCGAAGAGGTGCCGCCGGTAGATCCCCGCCCAGACGAAGGGGTAGTCGACCATCGTCTCCATGTGGGGCGGCGCTATCCCGTCGCGCGGATCCATCACGGTGTTGCGCAGCCGGGCCGGTGGCCGCCGGATCACCCGCTCGGTGCCGGTGGCCCGGACGTGGTCGGTGCGGGCGAAGTCGCAGCCCAACTCCTCCACGTACCGCACCAGTTCCCGGAGGTGGCCGGGCCCGTACCAGTCGTCGCCGTCGAGGAAGGTGACGTACTCGCCCCGGGCCGCGTCGATACCGCTGTTGCGGGCCTGGGCGATGCCCTGGTTGGTCTCGTGCCGGATCACCCTGGTGTCGGTGCGCCGCTTCGCCCAGCGGTCGATCACCCATGAG
The DNA here is from genome assembly GCF_044754585.1 of Streptomyces sp. NPDC093065. Taxonomy (NCBI): domain Bacteria; kingdom Bacillati; phylum Actinomycetota; class Actinomycetes; order Kitasatosporales; family Streptomycetaceae; genus Streptomyces; species Streptomyces sp. NPDC093065. The sequence goes on from NZ_JBIVPJ010000002.1 coordinate 468,976, forward strand.
GTGGAATCCGTGGAGCAGTCGTCGACGAGCAGGAATTCGAAGTCGGGATCCGCGTTGTTGGCGAGACTTCTCAGGGTGCTTTCGGCGAAGACTTCCACATTGTGCATGGGGACGACGACGGACAGTTTCGGCACACGGGCCTCTCACGCTCGAAGAAGACGGGGATCGGCGATCCGAAACCGGATCGGGGACCGGGGATCGGACCACGGGCCGGAAATCGGACCAGGGACCGGGGATTGGAACAGGCTAGCCACGCCGCCGGGCCCGGCGGTGTCCGGGAAGGCTCGGAAAGGCGAAATCCATTCGTGGACGAGGTGAATTCTTCTCACCCGCCGACCGAGCGCCGGACGGCCCGCGCCCGGCGCACGACCCTGCGGGCCGTGGAGTTGCGCGACAGGAACCCCAGCCGGGCCGGGATGCCGCCCGGCAGACCCAGGGAGGCCAGCCTGCGTTTCTTGAAGTACCGCCGGGTGCGGGCGTCCAGGTGCGTGCGCAGATACGCCTCCGCCGCCGGCCGCAGCTCCGGCAGCACCCTCGGCTGCATCGCGAACCCGACGGCCCGCACGAGCGCGGCGAGCCCCTCGGCGTCCACGTCCCGCCGGCCCTCCGCGACCGCCGCCGGGTCCGACAGGTCCGGCAGGAGCGCGTCCACGAGCGTGGCGGGCACCCGGTTGCCGTTCTCGTACGGCGTCAGCCGGTCGAGCAGCGTCCCGGTGCCGACCCGGGCGACCGGCAGGCCGTACAGGGCGGACGCGGTGAGCAGGGCCGTGGAGAAGCAGCCGACGACCAGCGCCGGACGCGTCCGCTGGAACAGCACCTCGGCCAGGACCGGAGTCTCCACCACCGTGAGGCCCACCCCGAGCCGCTCGGCCTCCCGCTCCAGGACCCGGGTGAACCGGGCCGGGGCCGTGGGATGCGTCTTGAACAGCACGCGCGTGTGCCCGAGCCCGGCGACGCCGGCCAGCATCCGCACGTGCAGGTCTTCCTCCTCCTCGGCGGAGAGGACCCCGAGCGCCGACAGGTGCTGGCCGAGCAGCACCGCGGGCCGCTCCACGTCCGGCAGTCCGGCACCGCCGTCCGCCAGCTCGGCCAGCACCTTGGTGAACGCCGCGGACGGCACGACCTCGGCCCCGACGTCGAACTCCGTCAGCAGCAGCGGCGTGAGCCCCGGCACCAGGTCCAGGTGGAGCAGCCGCTCCACGCGCGTGCCGACCAGCGGGGCGAGCTTGGTGCGGGTGGGGCCGTAGCTCATCAGGCCGTCCGCGTAGACGGTCAGGGGCGCGTCGGTGAAGATCTGCGCCACGGCGAGCGCCGGCGGCACCTGGACCGACTCCACGGCCAGGGCCACGTCGTCCTCGCCCAGCCCCCACGCCCGCCGCAGATGCCGCTCCCACAACGGCACGTCCCCGGGGCGCGGCGACCAGTGGCCGGGGTGGAAGGGGAAGACCGCCTCGTTCCACGACAGCACGTCGTCGAACCGGCCCCGCAGCCGCTCGAACCCGGGCATCGCGTCCAGGGACGGCGTCGTCTCGGGCGTCGCCGCGTTGTTGGCGACCAGCAGGATCCGCCGGCCGGCCGCGTCGAAGCAGCCGGAGTCCAGGGCCGCGGCGAGCGTGGCCGTGCCGTACAGCGTCGACGCCAGGAAGATCTGCGTGGTCACGCCGCCGCCCCCTCGTCCGGCCGGACCGAGACCGCACGGCGGCGCAGCCGGCGCAGCCGCACGGCACGGCCGGCGTCCATCGTGTCGAGCACCTCGTCGAGCGCGTCCTGCGGCATCCGCCGCAGCGCCGCCGCGCTCCTCGCCCGCAGGGCCCGCGCCACGGCGGGCTCGAACCGCTCCACGGAGGCGAGGTGGTGGGAGATGATCGCGCAGTACGTGCGGACCGCCTTCGGCACCAGCCGCGCGGCGTCCGGGTCCCCGGCCGCCCCCGCGAGCACCTCGTCGAAGGCGCGGATGAAGTCCAGTTGGCGCACGTCACCGATCTGCGTGAGCGAGGACGCCACCCCCCGCCGGTAGAACACGCCGAGCAGTCCGGTCACCGCGAAGGACTCCGCCTCCCGGTGCAGCTTCCAGATCCACGGCCGGTCCTCGGCCGTGCGCAGCCCGTCGGTGAAGTGCAGCAGACCGCGCTCGGCCAGCCGGCGGTGGTAGACGCCCGCCCACGCGTAGGCGTAGTCGACCGAGGTGGTGCGGTGCGCGGGCAGGATCGCGTCGCGCGGGCGCAGGGCCGTGTTGCGGCGGCCGTGCGGGACCCGGTGCAGGGTGCGGTTGCGTCCCGTGCACTGCACGTGGTCGGTGCGCACGAAGTCGACGCCCAGCCGCTCGATCGCGGCCACCAGGGCGGCGCAGTGGCCGGGCGCCAGCCAGTCGTCGCCGTCCAGGAAGGTGACGTACTCGCCGCGCGCCCGGTCGATGCCGGTGTTGCGGGCGGTCGCCAGGCCGCCGTTCCGCTCGTGTGTCACCAGCACCGCCCCCGGAAGCTCGCGCTCCGCGCGCGCGAGGAGGTCCGCGGTCCCGTCGGTGGAGCAGTCGTCGACGAGAATGAACTCGAAGTCGTCCCGCGCGTTGGCGCGCAGACTCCGCAGGGTGTCCGGGGCGTATTGCCGCACGTTGTAGAACGGCACGATGACGGAGAGCTTGGGCACGTGAGCGACGTTATGCGACGGCCCGGCATGTGGCTTTACCGTTTCCTTGAATCCGGGTGAACGCGCCGTGGCGAAGCGGTGAAGCGGGAATTTTCCCGGCCCCCGGACGGTGCGGGCCCCCATTCGGCGATGTGCTGTTCACCCTTTGTTGGATTTCGGTTGGGCGGTTCCTAGAAATGGCTTCCTAGCGTCTACGACGTGCCAGCAAGTGCAACGAAGTCCCTCAGAGTCGCCGTCCTGGCGGACTCCGACACCCGGTGGAAATGGGGCGCGCTCACCGCGACCCGTCTCCGCCCCGGGGACACGGAGATCCACCTCGACGGCTACCTCCTGCGCGGCCGGGCCACCCCCACCGCCCGCCAGCTGCGGGAAGTCGGCGTCGAGGCGGACTCGCTCCGCGAGGTGACCGCCGTCGAGTTCCTGCGCGCCATGGCGCAGGCGCCGGGCGAGGAGCCGTACGACGTCCTGGTCCTGGCCCTGGTCGGGGGTGGCGTCCAGGCGATGCTGCACGGGCTCGGCCGCGTCTGGCGGGACCGCGCCGAGCGGCCCGTGGTCGTCACCGGGTACGTCGGCGTCGTCTACGAGAAGCTCGCCGACGGCCTGCTGCTGCGCCACGGAGCCGACCTCGTCCTCGCCAACTCCCGTCAGGACGCGGAGCGTTTCCGCGCCGTGTACGAGGGGGTCGGCGCCGACGCCGGCGCGGTGACCGAGGTCGCCCTGCCCTTCCTGGGCGGAGCCGCCTACGCCGGCGAGCCGGGCGGGGCGGGGGCCGGGGGCGCCGAAGACCGGCGCTGCACGGTCGTCTTCGCCGCCCAGCCCTCCGTCCCGGACAGCCGCAGGGATCGTACGTACCTGCTGGACCGCCTGATCCGGCACGCCCGTCTCCACCCCGAGCGCGAGGTGCTGCTCAAGCTGCGCTCCAAGCCCGGCGAACACACCACGCACATCGAGGAACTGCCCTACCAGAAGCTGGTGCAGCGGGCCGACCCGCCGCCCAACTTCCGCCTGGCCTACGGGCACATGGGCGAGGTCCTCGACCGCACCGACCTGCTGGTCACCGTCAGCTCCACGGCGGCCCTCGAATCCCTGCACCGCCGTGTCCCCACCGTCGTCCTGACCGACCTGGGCGTACGCGAGGCCCTGGGCAACCACCACTTCGTGGGCTCCGGCTGCCTCGCCTCCTGGGACCAGCTCGACGCGGGTCACCGCCCGGAGCCCGACCCCGAGTGGGTCGCCCGGCAGGGCGTGGCGGCCGACGGCGGCTACGAGTCCGCCTTCGACGAGGCCCGGAAGCGCATCGCCGCCCTGCTGGGCCGGCCCGGCGGTCTGCCCCCGCTCGCCCCCTACTACACCCGCGTCACCGCGCCCGGCTACCTCCCCGGCATCCTCGCCCGCCACCACCTCGGCCCCGACGGAACCCCACTGCCCGGCGCGCCGGCCGCCGACAAGCCCCCGGGCCCCGTCCGGCAGGTCGTGCGCCGCGCGGCCCGCGGGGCGTACCGGCACGGCGTCCAGCGGGTGGCCCCGGTGATCCGGCGGATGGGGGAGCTGTGACCGGCCCGACACGGGGCACCGCCCCGACACCTGCGCAAGGAGCAGAACCCATGTCCAACCCGCAAGCGGGCCGGGGCGCTTCGGTGCGCCGGGTGCTCGCCGTGATCCCCGCCCGCGGCGGCTCCAAGGGAGTGCCCGCGAAGAACCTCGCCCCCGTCGGCGGCGTCCCCCTGGTGGTCCGCGCGGTGCGCGAATGCCGGGCCGCCCGCCTGGTGACCGACGTCGTCGTCTCCACCGACGACCAGGCCATCGCCGCCGCCGCCCGCGAGGCCGGCGCCGAGGTCGTGCTGCGGCCCGCCGCCATCGCCGGGGACACGGCCACCTCCGAGGCCGCCGTACTGCACGCGATGGACACCCACGAGGCCCTGTACGGCGCCGCCGTCGACGTGGTGCTGCTCGTGCAGTGCACCAGCCCCTTCATCGTCCGCGAGGACATCGACGGGGTGGCCGGCGCGGTCGCCGAGGACGGCGCGGACACGGCCGTCACCGTCGCCCCGTTCCACGGCTTCGTCTGGCGGGACGGCGCCGACGAGCCGGGCGGGCCCGGCGGCGGCCACGGCGTCAACCACGACAAGTCCTACCGCCCGCGCCGCCAGGACCGCCCCCAGGACCTGCTGGAGACCGGCGCCGCCTACGCCATGGCCGCCCCAGGCTTCCGCGAGCACGGGCACCGCTTCTTCGGCCGCACCGAACTGGTCCGCACCGACCCGGCCCGGGTCCTGGAGATCGACGACCCGCACGACCTGGCCCGCGCCCGCGCCCTCGCGCCGCACTTCGACGCGGCCCTCCCCCACTCTCGGCTTCGCCCGAGCGGGGCGACCCCCGTCGGCGCCCTTCCGACCGCGGCCGACGTCGACGCGGTCGTCCTCGACTTCGACGGCACCCAGACCGACGACCGGGTGCTGATCGACTCCGACGGACGGGAGTTCGTCTCCGTGCACCGCGGCGACGGACTCGGCGTCGCCGCCCTGCGCCGCAGCGGCCTCGCGATGCTGATCCTGTCCACGGAGGTGAACCCGGTCGTCGCCGCCCGCGCGCGCAAGCTCAAGCTCCCCGTGCTGCACGGCATCGACCGCAAGGACCTCGCCCTCAAGCAGTGGTGCGAGGAGCAGGGCGTCGAGCCCGACCGCGTGCTCTACGTCGGCAACGACGTCAACGACCTCCCGTGCTTCGCCCTCGTCGGCTGGCCCGTGGCGGTCGCGAGCGCCCACGACGCCGTACGCGGCGCGGCCCGCGCCGTCACCACCGTCCCCGGCGGCGAAGGCGCCGTACGGGAGATCGCGACCTGGCTCCTGGGCCCGTCACTGGACGCCCTCGACGCCCCCGGAACCACCCTCGAAACCCCCACGCTCACCCAGTCCAGGTAAGGAACCCCCAGCCATGAGCACCAACTCCCGCATCCGCACCTTCGGCACCCGCGAGGCCGGCCCCGGACGCCCCGTCTACGTCACCGGCGAGATCGGCATCAACCACAACGGCGAGCTGGAGAACGCCTTCAGGCTGATCGACGCCGCCGCCGAGGCCGGCTGCGACGCCGTCAAGTTCCAGAAGCGCACCCCCGAGATCTGCACCCCGCGCGACCAGTGGGGCATCGAGCGCGACACCCCCTGGGGCCGGATGACGTACATCGACTACCGCCACCGCGTGGAGTTCGGCGAGGACGAGTACCGGCAGATCGACGAGTACTGCAGGACCAAGAACATCGACTGGTTCGCCTCCCCGTGGGACACCGAGGCCGTCGCCTTCCTGGAGAAGTTCGACGTCCCCGCCCACAAGGTCGCCTCCGCCTCGCTGACCGACGACGAACTGCTGCGCGCCCTGCGCGCCACGGGCAAGACGGTCATCCTCTCCACCGGCATGTCCACCCCGAAGCAGATCCGCCACGCGGTCGAGGTCCTCGGCAGCGACAACATCCTCATGTGCCACGCCACCTCGACCTACCCGGCGCAGGCCGAGGAGCTGAACCTCCGCGTCATCAACACCCTCCAGCAGGAGTACCCGAACGTCCCGATCGGCTACTCCGGCCACGAGACCGGCCTGCAGACCACGCTGGCCGCCGTCGCCCTCGGCGCCGCCTTCGTCGAGCGCCACATCACCCTCGACCGCGCCATGTGGGGCTCCGACCAGGCCGCCTCCGTCGAGCCGCAGGGCCTGACCCGCCTGGTGCGCGACATCCGGACCATCGAGGCCTCCCTCGGCGACGGCGTCAAGAAGGTCTACGACTCCGAGCTGGGCCCGATGAAGAAGCTGCGCCGCGTCCCCGGCGTGGTCGCCGAGGCGGAGATCGCCGCCGCCGCGGGCGAGCCCGTCACCGTCTGACCACCGGCCACCGAGTCACTCACCACGGGACGGTCCCCCACCGATGAGCCCCCGCGCCGGGAACGCCGGCCCCCGCACTCTCGCCTTCGTCGAGAGCCCGGTACAACTGCTGAACGTGCTGGAGTGGGCGCACACCCGCGCACCCGGCGCGGAGCTCACCCTCGTGGTCCTCTCACCCGTCGACCCGATGACCCGCGGCCAGCTGCGCCGCATGGCGGAACTGGCCCGCAAGGACGGTCACGAGATCCGCTGGGAGGAGGCGCGCGGCGGCGCCACGGCCCCCTTCCGCACGATCGGCGGCCTGACGGCCCTGCTGCGCCAGGCGGAACGGATCGTGCTGGGCGACCCGTTCTCCCGTTACGTACAACTGCTCCTCACCATCACTCGCGCCCATGACCTGGTCGTCGTCGACGACGGCACGGCCACGATGGAGTTCGTCACCCAGCTGGCCCACGGCGAGCGCCTGGTGCGCTGGCACCGCAAGGGCAGCCGCCCCGGCCCGCGCGACCTGCTCTTCGCCCCCGTCTCCCGGTCCGCCCGCCACCGCCTCACCCCGACCCCGGACCGCCAGGTCTCGGTTTTCTCCTCCATGCCCATCGAGGACGTCCCCGAAGGCGTCACCGTCACCGCGAACGACTTCGCCTGGACCAGGGACCGCTTCGGCCCGCCCCGCATCACCAAGGGCGCCGACATGGTCGGCACCTCCCTGGTGGAGACCGGCGTCGTCGACGCCGACCGCTACGTGACCGCCGTACGGGACCTGGCGAAGACCCACGGTGCGGCCCGCTACTTCGCCCACCGCCGGGAGGGCGCCGAGAAGCTCCACCGGCTGGCCGTGGAGACGGGCCTGCAGATCGTCCGCCCCGACCTCCCCCTGGAGCTGATCGCCCGCCGCGGTCCGATCGGCCGCACCGTCCTCAGCTTCCCCTCCACCGTCGTCCACACCCTGCCGCTGGCCCTGGCCGGCACCGAGGTCCGCGTCGCCGTCTGCGACGTCGACCCCGCCTGGCTCACCGAGACCGCCTCACCGAGGGCCCGCGGATTCCTGAGCGGGGTCACGGGCTCCGCGCGGGACGTCCACCGGCTGTCGGCCGTCGCGGGGACCGGATAGCCGGCCGGAGCACCCGGCCGCCGGAACCGGCGCCGCCCCACCGCTGTCCGGACAGGTATGGCAAGCGTTCTGTTCCTGGTCCTCACCTTCGCCCCGCTGGTGACGCCCTTCGCCGTCGTGGGCGCCGCCGCGGCACTCGCCCGGCGGGCCCGGTCCGGTGCGCCGGCCGCCGGACGGCACCGCCCGAGCGGGACGACGTGCGCCCTGCTGGCGGTCCTCGGCGGCGGGACGGCGCTCGGCGTGTACAGACCCGTGCGGCCCTCCCCGTCAGCGTGCGCTGCGTGACCGAGGACGGCACGGGCACCGAACTGGTGCCCGGCTGGGTGAACCCGCTGGTCGTCGCCGGACTGGTGCTCTTCGCGTTCGCCGTCGCGCAGGGGGTGCTCGCGGTGGTGCGCCGGTGGTCGCGGCGGACTCGGGCGCGTGGAGAGAGCCACGCGTGGTAACCGTGAGGAAGAGGACGGGTGCCGCCGAGCGGTCGGGGCCGCTTCCCGGTGATCCTCAGGATCGGCTCGGTCGGAAAGGCGGCCGAGTTTACCCAGGCGAGATGATGGCTATGCGTAGGGCGGCCGAGTTTTCTTCCCCTAACGGGCTGAATTTTTGTTGATCGTGGGTCCACCGGTCGCTCGGGCGCCCTACGCTGCAAAGGGTGAACGTGTTGATGTCCCCAGAGTCCGAGGCCGACACTCCCGGTGAAGCGGCGCTGCCCGGCACCTTGCCGGACGCGCTGCGCGCGGAGCTCGTGGCCTTCCGCCGCGACCTCCACATGCATCCCGAGCTGGGCAACCAGGAGTTCCGCACCACCGCCGCGATCAAGGAACGGCTGGAGCGGGCCGGTCTCAAGCCGCGCGTGCTGCCCATCGGCACCGGGCTCGTCTGCGACATCGGCACCGGCACCGACTCGGGACAGTGGTCCGGCGGGCCGCGCATGCTCGCCCTGCGGGCCGACATCGACGCCCTGCCGATCCCGGACAGCAAGACCGACTGCGCCTACCGCTCGCAGGTGCCCGACCGCGCCCACGCCTGCGGACACGACGTGCACACCACCGTCGTCCTCGGCACCGGCCTCGTCCTCGCGGCCCTGCACGAGCAGGGCCTGCTGCCCCGGCCCGTGCGGCTTGTCTTCCAGCCGGCCGAGGAGGTGCTGCCCGGCGGCGCCGCCGACGCCATCGAGGGCGGCGTGCTCGACGGGGTGCGCCGCATCCTCGCCGTGCACTGCGACCCCCGGGTGGACGCCGGGAGGATCGGGCTCAGGGTCGGCCCCATCACCTCCGCCTGCGACCGCATGGAAATCGCCCTGAACGGCCCCGGCGGCCACACCGCCCGCCCCCACCTCACCACCGACCTGGTCACCGCCGCCGCCCGCGTCGCCACCGACGTGCCCGCGCTCGTCGCCCGGCGCGTGGACAGCCGCAGCGGGCTCGCCCTGACCTGGGGGCGGATCGAGTCCGGCCACGCCCCGAACGTCATCCCGCAGCACGCCGAACTCGCCGGCACCGTACGCTGCCTCGACCTCGACGCCTGGCGGCAGGCGCCCGACCTGGTGATGGGCGCCATCGACGAGATCGCCAACCTGTACCGGGCCAAGTCCGAGATCACCTACGTACGCGGCGTCCCCCCGGTCGTCAACGAGGTCACCAGCACCGAACTGCTCCAGGCCGCCATGGTCGCCCGGCGCGGCACCGACGCCGTCGAGGGCACCGAGCAGAGCCTCGGCGGCGAGGACTTCTCCTGGTACCTGGAGCACGTGCCCGGCGCCATGGCCCGCCTCGGCGTGCGCACGCCCGGTGAGCGCACCGTCCGCGACCTCCACCAGGGCGACTTCGACGTGGACGAGCACGCCATCACGGTCGGCGTGGAGATGTTCACCGCGGCGGCGCTCATCGACGCGGTGCAGTAGCCGCACCGGCGGTATCCGGCCAGCGGCACGAATGGATAACGGCGCCGCGCAACCCCGTTCCCAGGAGTTTCTACGCGCGTTAATCTGCGCCGAACCGAGCGCCCGCTGCGGGGCTTTGGAGAATGGGGAACTTCAGATGCGTCGGATATCGAGACTGACCCGTGTCGCGGTGGGGGTCGCGTCACTCGCACTCGCCGCCACGGCCTGCGGCGGCACCAGCAGCGACGGCGGCGACGACGGCGGCGACGACAAGGGCCTCGCCATCGCGTACGACGTCGGCGGCAAGGGCGACCAGTCCTTCAACGACGCCGCGTACAGAGGTCTGGAGCGGGCCGAGAAGGAGTTCGGCTACAAGACCGCCGACATCGAGCCCACCGACGGCGAGACGGACGCCGACAAGGAGCAGCGGCTGTCCTCGCTGGCGAAGCAGGGCTACAACCCCGTCATCGGCGTCGGCTTCGCCTACGGCACGGCGATGACGGCCGTCGCCGCCAAGTACCCGGACACCACCTTCGGCATCGTCGACTCGGTGGTCGAGGGCAAGAACGTCGCGTCCCTCGTCTTCGCCGAGAACGAGGCGTCCTACCTGGCCGGTGTCGCCGCCGCCAAGGCCACCAAGACCAGGACGGTCGGCTTCGTGGGCGGTGTGAACGTTCCGCTGATCCACAAGTTCCAGGCCGGCTACGAGCAGGGCGTCAAGGACACCGACCCGAAGGTCAAGGTCGTCTCGCAGTACCTGACGCAGACCGCGGAGGAGGGCGGCTTCGCGAGCCCCGACAAGGGCAAGGCCGCCGCCGAGGGCCAGATCGAGAAGAAGGCCGACGTCGTGTACGCGGCGGCCGGTCTCTCCGGCCAGGGGGTGATCGAGGCCGCCGCCAAGGCGAAGATCTGGGCGATCGGCGTCGACTCCGACCAGTACAAGCAGGAAGCCCTCGCCACGTACAAGGACTCCATCCTGACCTCCGCCCTCAAGGACATCGACGGAGCGGTCTTCGCCCTGGCCAAGTCCGTCGAGGACGGCAAGCCGCTCACCGGCACCCACACCTTCGACCTGAAGTCCGACGGCGTGGGCCTGTCCGACAGCAACCCGCAGTTCGCCGAGGTCCCGGGCGCCAAGGAGGCCGTGGAGAAGGCCAAGGCGGGCATCGTCGACGGCTCCATCAAGGTCGCGACGGAGTAACCCGGACGGCACGGCGCAGAACCGACGAAGCGGACGGGCGTCCTCGGGCACCCGTCCGCTTCCGCATGCCCGCGGCCCCCGGTCCGTGGGGCCCCGCTCCACGGCGCCTCGGCGTCACACTCCGCCACCTCCCGTTCGCGTCCGGCAAGCCCCGTACCGCCATTCGCGGGTCCTTGCTCACGGGCGGATAACAAGGTGGACAGAAGGGGTTTTCAGGCAGGTCTACGCGCGTTAATCTGCGGCGAAGCCAGCGCCGCAGCCGAACCGTCCCCGGCGCTTGTACGACAGGAGCACCAGACATGCGCCGGATTTCCCGGATCACGGTCGCAGGCGCAGCGACCGCCTCCCTGGCCCTCGCCCTCGCCGCCTGCGGTGGTACCTCGACCGACTCCGGTTCGGAGTCCAAGGGGGACAAGGGCCTCGCCATCGCGTACGACGTCGGCGGCAAGGGCGACCAGTCCTTCAACGACGCCGCGTACGCCGGTCTGGAGAAGGCCAAGAAGGAGTTCGGCTACGCGACGGCCGACGTCGAGCCCACCGACGGTGAGACGAACGCCGACAAGGAGCAGCGTCTCGTCTCCCTGGCCAAGCAGGGCTACAACCCGGTCATCGGTGTCGGCTATGCGTACGCGGCGCCGCTGAAGGCTGCTGCGGAGAAGTACCCGGAGACCACCTTCGGCATCGTGGACGACGCCACGATCGAGGCGAAGAATGTCGCCGACCTGGTCTTCAATGAAGAGGAAGCCTCTTATCTCGCTGGTGTCGCCGCGGCCAAGAGCAGCAAGACCAAGACGGTCGGCTTCGTGGGCGGCGTGGACAATCCGCTGATCCACAAGTTCCAGGCCGGCTACGAGCAGGGCGTCAAGGACACCAACCCCAAGGTCAAGGTGATCTCGCAGTACCTCACCCAGACCGCCGAGGAGGGCGGCTTCGCCAGCCCCGACAAGGGCAAGACCGCCGCCGAGGGCCAGATCGAGAAGAAGGCCGACGTCGTCTACGCGGCGGCCGGCCTGTCCGGCCAGGGCGTGATCGAGGCCGCCGCCAAGGCGAAGATCTGGGCGATCGGCGTCGACTCCGACCAGTACAAGCAGGAAGCCCTCGCCAAGTACAAGGACTCCATCCTGACGTCGGCCACCAAGGACGTCGCCAAGGCCGTGTACAGCCTTGCGAAGTCGGTCGAGGACGGCAAGCCGGAGACCGGTATCGTTCGGGGCGATCTGAAGTCCGGCGAGGTCGGTCTCTCGGACTCCAACCCGAAGTTCGCGGACGACGCCGAGCTCCAGGCAGCCATCAAGACGGCCAAGGAGAAGATCATCAGCGGCGAGATCAAGGTCAAGAGCAGCTGAACGGCTGAGTAGCACCTGCAACACCTCGAACAGCGTGTAACCGCGCCGGCCCGGCCGCACGGCGGGGTACGAGGAGGGCGGCCCGAGAGTCGCCCTCCTCGTACCCCGTCGTGTCGATGCGCCGCCGCTTTTAGATGCCGTAGGGGCGCTACGCGCGTAGACGGCCCCCGTCCACAGGAGAGTGCGCCATCAACGCGTCCAGCAGCCCTCCGGCCGGAGCGGCGGTCAACGAACAGGTGACCGCCGTCGAACTCGCCGGGATCACCAAGCGATTCCCCGGAGTCGTGGCCAACCACGACATCCACCTCACCGTCCACAAGGGCACCGTCCACGCCCTCGTCGGCGAGAACGGCGCCGGCAAGTCGACGCTGATGAAGATCCTCTACGGCATGCAGAAGCCGGACGAGGGCACCATCGCGGTCGACGGCGAGAAGGTCTCCTTCTCCTCGCCCGCCGACGCCATCGCGCGCGGTATCGGCATGGTCCACCAGCACTTCATGCTCGCCGACAACCTCACGGTCCTCGAGAACGTCGTCCTCGGCAGCGAGAAGCTGTACGGCATCGGCTCCAGGGCCCGCCGCAAGATCAAGGAGCTCTCCGAGCGGTACGGCCTCGGCGTGCGCCCCGACCTGCTGGTCGAGGAGCTCGGCGTCGCCGCCCGCCAGCGCGTGGAGATCCTCAAGGTCCTCTACCGCGGCGCCCGCACGCTGATCCTCGACGAGCCGACGGCCGTCCTGGTGCCGCAGGAGGTGGACGCCCTCTTCGACAACCTGCGCGAGCTGAAGGCCGAGGGCCTGTCCGTCATCTTCATCTCCCACAAGCTGGGCGAGGTCCTCTCGGTCGCCGACGAGATCACCGTCATCCGCCGCGGCACCACGGTCGGTACGGCCGTGCCCGCCGAGACCACGCCCCGCCAGCTCGCCGAGCTGATGGTCGGCAGCGAACTGCCCACCCCTGAGACGGCGGAGTCCACGGTCACCGACCGCGCGGTCGTCACCGTCGACACGCTGCGCCTGGCCGCGCCCGGCGGCAAGGCCCTGCTCGACGACATCTCCTTCACCATCCACGCCGGCGAGGTACTGGGCATCGCCGGCGTCGAGGGCAACGGCCAGACCGAACTGGTCGACGCGCTCATCGGCCTGCGCCACGCCGACTCCGGCACCATCCGCTTCCTCGACCAGGACATCACCGCGCTGCCCACCCGCAAGCGCCGCGAGCAGGGCGTCGGCTACATCCCCGAGGACCGCCACCGCCACGGCCTGCTCCTGGAGGCCCCCCTCTGGGAGAACCGCATCCTCGGCCACGTCACCGAGAAGCCCAACAGCAAGGGCGTCTGGCTGGACCTCAAGAACGCCCAGCAGGACACCCGCCGCATCGTCGAGACGTACGACGTCCGCACCCCCGGCATCGACGTCACGGCGGCCTCCCTGTCCGGCGGCAACCAGCAGAAGCTGATCGTCGGCCGCGAGATGAGCCACAATCCGCGCTTCCTGATCGCCGCCCACCCCACCCGCGGTGTGGACGTCGGTGCGCAGGCCGCGATCTGGGACCACATCCGCGAGGCCCGCCGCGAGGGCCTCGCGGTGCTGCTGATCTCCGCCGACCTGGACGAGCTGATCGGCCTGTCCGACACCCTCCGCGTGATCTACGACGGCAAGCTGGTCGCCGACGCCGACCCGGCCACCATCACCCCCGAGGCACTCGGCTCGGCGATGACCGGCGCCGCCTCCGGACACCTGGAGGACGAGGAGACCCCCGGGGCCCCGGCCGGCCCGGCCGATGTGTCGAAGTCCCCGAAGTCCCCTGAGTCCCCGGACGCCCCAGAGCCGTCCGAGCCGTCCGAGTCGCTCAAGTCCCCCGAGGCCCCTGAGTCCCCCGAGTCTCCGGAAGACGAGGCCCGCTGATGAAGAAGTTCGACAAGGAGCGCGTGCTCCTCGCGGTGGCCGGACCGGTCATCGCGCTCGCCGTGGCCTTCGTGCTCAGCGCGATCGTCCTGATCGCCTCGGGCAAGAACCCGGTCGAACCGTTCGCCCTGATGTTCGAGCAGGCCGGTTTCTCCGACATCCAGGTCCTGATCGTCAACCAGGCCTCGCTGTACTACATCGCGGCCCTCGCGGTGGCCATCGGCTTCCGGATGAACCTGTTCAACATCGGCGTCGACGGCCAGTACCAGCTCGCCGCCATGATGGCCGCGGTCGTCGGTGCCCACGCCAACCTGCCGGCCGTCCTCCAGGTCCCGCTGCTGCTCCTGACCGCCGTCCTCACCGGAGCCTTCTGGTCCGGCATCGCCGGTGTCCTCAAGGTGACCCGCGGCGTCAGCGAGGTCGTCGCGACGATCATGCTCAACGCGATCGCCACCTCGCTCATCGTCTACATGTGGAAGCCGGACGTCTTCGGCGTCAAGGTCGGCAACAACAGCACCACCGGCGAGATGCACGAGTCCGGCTGGATCCCCGGCTTCGACATGGGCGCGGCCGGCGAGATCTACGGTCTGCTGGTCCTCGCCGTCCTCCTCGGCATCGGCTACTGGGTCGTCCTCAACCGCACCCGCTTCGGCTTCGACCTGCGCGCCTCCGGCGCCTCCGAGTCCGCCGCGGCGGCCAGCGGCGTCGACCCCAAGCGCATGGTGCTCACCGCGATGCTCATCTCCGGCGCCCTGGCCGGTCTCGCGGGCCTGCCGATCCTCATGGGCGACACCCACACCTACAGCCTCAACTTCCCCACCGGGGTCGGCTTCCTCGGCATCGGCATCGCCCTGCTCGGCCGCAACAGCCCGGTCGGCATCGCCTTCGCCGCCCTGCTGTGGGCCTGGCTCGACAAGGCATCGCCCGAGCTGGACTACCACGGCTTCGACAAGGAGATCGCGGTCATCATGCAGGGCCTGATCGTCCTCTCGGTCGTCGTCTCCTACGAGGCCGTCCGTGAGTGGGGCCTGCGCCGCCAGCAGCGCCGGGTCGGCGCGGAGCTGGCCGCCGGTCACGTCCTCGGCGCCACCGACAACTCGAAGCAGGAGGTGGCCGGCCGATGACCGCTCCGACCACAGCGACCGACGTCAACCAGCCCTCACTGCAGCCCGGGGCACCGACCGGCCGCCGCATGTCGTGGCCCGTGCTGCTCCTGGTGATCGCCGGGGCCCTGGCGCTGACCTCGATCGTCCGCCTGATCACGGGCGCCAACGGCATCACCAACGTCAGCCAGATGTCCACCGCGCTCCAGCTCGCCGTGCCGATCGGCCTCGCCGGTCTCGGCGGTCTGTGGGCCGAGCGCGCGGGCGTCGTCAACATCGGCCTCGAGGGCATGATGATCCTCGGCACCTGGTTCGGTGCCTGGGCCGGCTTCCAGTGGGGTCCGTGGACCGGCGTTCTCGTCGGCATCGCCGGCGGCTGCCTCGGCGGCCTGCTGCACGCCATCGTGACGATCACCTTCAACGTCAACCACATCGTCTCCGGTGTGGCCATCAACATCCTCGCCCTCGGCGCCACCCGCTACCTCGCCCCGCTCGCCTTCGAGGGCCACCAGGGCGGCTCGGCCAAGCAGTCCCCGCCGGTCGACTCCCTGGGCCACTTCTCGATCCCGGGCCTGTCCGGCTGGCTGGACAGCCTCAACGACCGGCACTGGTTCTTCGTCTCGGACGTCGCCGGGCTGCTCGGCGGCCTGGTCACGAACGTCTCCTGGCTCACCCTGATCGCCGTCGCCCTGATCCCCGCCACCTGGTGGATCCTGTGGCGCACCCCGTTCGGCCTGCGCCTGCGCTCCTGCGGCGAGAACCCGATCGCCGCCGAGTCGCTCGGCGTCAACGTGTACAAGTACAAGTACCTGGCCGTGATCATCTCCGGCGGCCTGGCCGGCCTCGGCGGCGTCTTCCTCTCCATCGTGGCCAACCCCTTCTACCTGGAGGGCCAGACCAGCGGCCGCGGCTACATCGGCCTCGCGGCGATGATCTTCGGCAACTGGATGCCGGGCGGCCTCGCCATCGGAGCCGGCCTCTTCGGCTACACCGACAGCCTCAACCTGCGCGGCGGCTCCGCCAACGTGCACGCCCTGCTGCTGCTCGGCGCGCTGCTGCTGGTCGCCGGCGCCATCTGGCTGGCGATCCGCAAGAAGTACGTCAAGGCCGCGATCACCTTCGTCGTCGGCGCCCTGGTCTTCGCCTGGTACGCCGGCACCAACGAGGTTCCCAGCCAGGTCGTCTCCGCCACGCCGTACGTCGTCACCCTCGTCGTCCTCGCCCTGTCCGCGCAACGGCTGCGGATGCCCAAGGCGGACGGCATGCAGTACCGCAAGGGCCAGGGCAAGTGACCGGGCCCGACTGGGAGGAGCTGCGCACGGCGGCCCGGGACGCCATGTCCCGGGCGTACGCCCCCTACTCCGGGTACGCCGTGGGCGCCGCGGCCCTGGTCGACGACGGCCGCACGGTCACCGGCTGCAACGTGGAGAACGCCAGCTACGGCATCGGCCTGTGCGCCGAGTGCGGGCTCGTCTCCCAGCTGCAGGTGACCGGCGGGGGCCGGCTGACGCACTTCGTCTGCGTCGACGGCGAGGGCGAGGTACTCGTCCCGTGCGGCCGCTGCCGCCAGCTGCTGTACGAGTTCGGCGGCCCGGAGCTGCTCCTTGAGACCCCGGAGGGGGTCCTCCCGCTGTCCCGGATGCTCCCGCAGGCCTTCGGCCCCGACCACCTCACGAAGTAATCCCGCACCACCGTTAGGAAGAGCCAGACATGGCCATGGACGTCATCTCCGTCATCCGCACCAAGCGGGACCGCGGCGAGCTCAGCGGCGAGCAGATCGACTGGGTCATCGACGCCTACACGCGCGGCGAGGTGGCCGACGAGCAGATGGCGTCGCTCGCGATGGCGATCCTGCTCAACGGCATGAACCGCGGCGAGATCGCCCGCTGGACGGCCGCGATGATCGCCTCGGGCGAGCGCATGGACTTCTCGTCCCTGTCCCGCCCGACCGCCGACAAGCACTCCACGGGCGGCGTCGGCGACAAGATCACGCTGCCGCTGGCACCCCTGGTGGCGGCGTGCGGCGCGGCCGTCCCGCAGCTCTCCGGCCGGGGCCTCGGCCACACCGGCGGCACGCTCGACAAGCTGGAGTCCATCCCGGGCTGGCGCGCCCTCCTCTCCAACGAGGAGATGCTGGACGTCCTGGACACCACCGGCGCGGTGATCTGCGCGGCGGGCGACGGGCTCGCGCCCGCCGACAAGAAGCTGTACGCGCTGCGCGACGTCACCGGCACGGTGGAGGCGATCCCGCTGATCGCGTCCTCCATCATGTCGAAGAAGATCGCCGAGGGCACCGGCTCCCTGGTCCTGGACGTGAAGGTGGGCTCCGGCGCCTTCATGAAGACGATCGAGGACGCCCGCGAGCTGGCCTCCACCATGGTCGGCCTCGGCACCGACCACGGCGTCAGGACGGTCGCGCTCCTCACCGACATGGCCACGCCCCTCGGCCTGACCGCGGGCAACGCCCTGGAGGTCCGCGAGTCGGTCGAGGTCCTGGCCGGCGGCGGCCCCTCCGACGTGGTCGAGCTGACCCTCGCCCTGGCCCGCGAGATGCTCGACGCGGCGGGCCTGAAGGACGCCGACCCGGCGAAGGCGCTGGCCGACGGCTCCGCCATGGACGTCTGGCGCCGCATGATCGCGGCCCAGGGCGGCGACCCGGACGCGGCCCTGCCCACGTCGAAGGAGCAGCACGTGGTGAAGGCGGCCTCCTCCGGCGTCCTGACCCGCCTCGACGCCTACGACGTCGGCGTCGCAGCCTGGCGCCTGGGCGCGGGCCGCGCCCGCAAGGAGGACCCGGTGCAGGCCGCCGCGGGCGTCGAGCTCCACGCCAAGCCCGGCGACACGGTCACCGCGGGCCAGCCCCTCCTGACCCTCCACACGGACACCCCGGACCGCTTCGAGTACGCGCTCGCGGCGGTGGAGGGCGCGTACGACGTCGCCCCGGCGGGTACCGCCTTCACCGCCTCGCCGGTGGTGCGGGAGCGCATCGCCTGACCTGCGCCCGCGGCCGGAGGCCGCTGATGTCACAGCCCATTCGGGTGAACGGGACCGGTGGACCTGTGCCGGTCCCGTTCGGCATGCTGGGACCGGTGACGCACCGATGGGAGAACCGCCATGAGCGCACTCACCGTGAGCCAGGAGCCCGACCAGAGCTGGGACGACCTCGTCCGGTTCTGGGAGGAGATGGATTGGCCCGAGGGCAGCAAGGTGGAGATCATCGAGGGGATCATCACCGTGTCACCGGCTCCGGGACTGCCTCACAACGACATCACTGATCGCATTCAGCGCCGTCTGTATGCGGTGATCCCTGAGCAGTGGGGGATCTATCAGACTCTCGCGCTTTCGGTGCCGTCCCGCCTCGCGATGCTGATCCCGGATCTCGTGGTGACGCAGCTGCCGGACCACACGGAGTCCGACACCCACATCCCCGCCGCCCTGGCAGAACTCGTCGTCGAGGTCACCTCCAAGTCCAACGCCCGGCACGACCGCATCAGTAAGCCCGCCGCCTACGCCACCGCGGGAATCCCCCTCTATCTCCTCGTCGACCGCTGGGCCCCCGGCGGGCCCACAGCGACGCTGTACGGCGAACCGAAGGGTGACGTCTACCGGGTGCTGAGCGCGGCGAAGTTCGGCGACCCCCTGACGCTCCCCGCCTCCTTCGACCTGACCCTCGACACCAGCGAGTTCCCCGAGGCCTGACTCACCCGAGCACCGCCGCCACCCCCACCAGCACCGGCACGGACACCACCGTGGACACCAGGATCGCGTCGCGGGCCAGGCGCTCGCCGACCCCGTAGGTCGACGCGTACGTGTACAGGTTCTGCGCGGCCGGGAGCGCCGACGTCACCACCACATCGAGCAGTTGGGCGCCCCGCAGACCGAAGACCCCCGACGCCAGCGCCCAGGCCACCGCCGGCTGCCCCACCGCCTTCAGTGTCACCGCGAGCAGCACGGGCCGCCGCTCCACGCCCCGCAGCGGCATCGTGGAGCCGGACAGGCCGATGCCGAAGGCCAGCAGCACCGCCGGGACCGACATGTTGCCGATCAGCGTCACCGGGTCCATGACCGGGTCGGGCACCTCGAGGCCGCTCGCCGCGACCGCCACCCCGGCGAGCGAACCCAGCGCTATCGGGTTGCGCAGCGGCGTCAGCAGCCGCCGCCACAGGGTGCCCTGCCCGCCCCCGCGCGACAGGTCCAGGATCGTCACCGCCACCGGCGTCACCAGCACCAGCTGGAACAGCAGCACCGGCGCCACCAGCGAGGCGTCGCCCAGGACGTACACGGCGATCGGGATGCCGAGGTTGCCGGAGTTGACGTAACCGGAGCAGAGCGCGCCGATCGTCGTCCGGCCCACGCCCCAGCGGCGTACGGCGCCCACCGCGACGAACGCACCGGCCACCGCCAGCGTGGACAGCGCCGTCACCAGCAGCCGGGCGGAGAAGACCACCGACAGGTCGGCCGTCGCGAGGGTCGTGAACAGCAGGGCGGGGGAGGCCACGTGGAAGGCGAGCTTGGTCAGCACCTCGCGGCCCTGGGGGCCGAGATGGCCGCGCAGACCGAGCACATAGCCGACACCGATCACGACCGCGATGACCGCGAAGCCGGTCAGCACCCCCTGCACGGCACCCCCCGCCGGACGAGGAGGCGGGTGCCGGGCGGCGCGGCGGAGGCGGGACGGGATATGTGGGGCATACAGCGAACCCTCTGCCGGAGGGCACGCGCAGGTCAATGTGATCCCCGGCCGCCCCGGCACCGATGAGTTCCCGGGCGACGCCGGGTCTACCGCACGTGGACGCCGTGACACCCGCCGTACTCGTGCTGCCGGGGCCCGTCTCCCGAGGGGAGACGGGCCGGCTCTGCGACGAGGTGCGCGCGCTGCTGGCAAGCACCCGGGCCGGGGTGGTCGTCTGCGACATCGGCGGGCTCGGGCCACCGGGGCTCGCCGTCGTCGACCTGCTGGCCCGCCTGGAGCTCACCGCCCGGCGGGCCGGGGGCCGGATCCGGCTGCGCGACCCCGATCCGGCCCTGCCCGCCCTACTCGACCTCGTCGGCCTCCGCTTCGAGACGGAGCGGCAGGTCGAACAGCGGGAACCACCGCTTGGTGTCGAGGAAGCAGTGGAACCCGGTGATGCGGCCCTCTGAGATCTCCAGGACCTGCACCGCCCACGGCGCGAAGCCGCCCGCCTCCGGGTCCGGCTTGTAGTGCGCGAAGGCCGGCAGCCCGTTGGCCTCCACCCGCAGCAGCCGGGAGCCCGCGCACGCGGCACCGAGCGTGGTCATGAAGCCGGTGATGTCCGCCGGGCCGGCCAGCCACAGGTCGAACGGCGGCATCGTCATGACCGCGTCCTCGTGCAGCAGCGCCGTCAGCGCCGTCATGTCATAGCCCTCGAAGGCCGCGACATAGCGCTCCAGAAGCTTCTGCTGCTCCTCGTCCAGCGGGTCGGACACCGCCGCGTCGGCACCGCGGTCCTCGCGCTCGGCGAGTGTGGCGCGGGCGCGCTGCAGGGCGCTGTTGACGGACGCGACCGAGGTGCCGAGCAGCTCGGCGACCTCGCTCGCCCGCCACGCCAGCACCTCGCGCAGGATCAGCACCGCCCGCTGCTTGGGCGGCAGCTGCTGCAGGGCGGCCATGAAGGCGAGCCGCACGGACTCCTTGGCGACCGCGGCCTCGGCCGGGTCGGCGGTCTGCGGCAGCACGCGGGCGTCCGGCATCGGCTCCAGCCAGGTGTGGTCGGGGCGGGGGGACAGGGCGGCCTGGGTGAGCGGCGTCGAGTCCGTCAGGTCCATCGGACGCGCCCGCTTGTTGCCCGCGCTCAGCATGTCCAGGCAGACGTTGGTCGCGATCCGGTACAGCCAGGAGCGCAGGCTGGAGCGGCCCTCGAACTTGTCGTAGCTCCGCCAGGCGCGCACCAGGGTGTCCTGTACCGCGTCCTCGGCCTCGAAGGAGGAGCCGAGCATCCGGTAGCAGTACCCCGTCAGCTCGGGCCGGTGCTTCTCCAGCGCGGAGTCCAGCTCCGTCGTCACGGTGCCGTTGGTCATCGTCCACCCACCCCTGTGGCGTCCCGTCGTGCGCGTCTTCGCGCCTCGCACTTCGGAAGCTACCGCAGGGGACTGACAATGGCCTGTGCAGTCATGAAAGGTGCAGGTCGGAGCGGGGGCGCGGCGGGGGCGCGGAAGGGTCAGCGGGACAGGCCGAGCGCCTTCACCGGCGTGCCCGCGGCCCGGCGGGCGGCCAGCGATCCGGACACCGTGATCACCACGACGCCCAGCACCGCGAGCACCCCCACCGCGACCGTCCCGGCCCAGCCGCCGGAGTGGAAGGCCACCGCGCCGACCGTGCTGCCCGCGCTGGAGCCGACGTAGTAGGCGGACTGGTAGAGCGCCGAGGCCTGGGCGCGGCCGTGCCGGGCGGTCTTGCCGACCGCCGAGGAGGCCACCGCGTGACCGGCGAAGAAGCCCGCCGTGATCAGTACCAGGCCCAGCAGGACCAGCGGCAGCGACGGTGCCAGGGACAGCAGCAGGCCCGCCGCCGTCGTACCGGCGCCGAGGTACAGCGCCCCGCGGCGGCCGAGGCGGCCCACCAGCCGGCCCGCCGTCGACGCCGAGACCGTACCGACCAGGTAGACCAGGAAGATCGAGCCGATCAGGCCCTGTGGGAGGGAGAAGGGCGACTCCGTCAGCCGGTAGCCGATCACCGTGTAGACGCCGCCGAACACCGTCATGAACAGCGCGCCGATCGCGTACAGGCGGCGCAGCAGCGGGTTGGCGAGGTGGTCGCGCACCGTGCGGACCAGGACCCGCGGGCGCAGCGAGCCGGGCGTGAAGTGCCGCGGCGCCGGCAGCAGCAGCCGGAAGGCCACCGCGCACGCCACCGCGACCAGGCCGACGACCCCGACGGCGACCCGCCAGCCCCACTCCTGGGCGACCCAGCCGGTGATGACCCGGCCGCTCATGCCGCCCACGCTGTTGCCCGCCACGAACAGGCCGATCGCGGTGACCAGCGCCCGCGGCCGCACCTCCTCCGCGAGGTACGCCGTCGCCGAGGCCGGCAGCCCGGCCAGCGCCGCGCCCTGCACCGCCCGCAGCGCGACCAGCGCCGGCAGCGACGGGGCGAAGGGCACCAGCAGCCCGACGGTCACCGCGACCGCCAGCGAGGCCGTCATGACCGTACGCCGTCCGAACCGCTCCGACAGCGCGCTCATCGGGAGCACGAACACCGCGAGGCCACCGGTCGCTGCGGCCACCGTCCAGCTCGCGTCGCCCGCCGTGACGCCCAGGTCGCCCGAGATCAGCGGCAGCAGGGCCTGGGTGGAGTAGAGGAGCGCGAAGGTCGCGATGCCCGCCAGGAACAGCGCGAGACTCATCCGGCGGTAGCCGGGGCCGCCCGGCGCCATGCGCGAGTCGGGCGTCTCGGGAACGTCGGCGACGTCGGGAGCGGAGACTGCGGGCGCGGCGTCCACGCTGGTGGACGCCCCGGTATCGGCGGGAGTCATGCCACGAACGTACGAAGCCCCTTACTCATCCGTCCAATGCATGGAATGGCCATAATCGTTCCCATGGCGCATCAGCAGAGCTCACGGCCCCGCATGTCACTGTCCGGTGACACAGAAGACATCGTCGCGCTGCTCGCGCCCCGCCTGGCGCACTTCGCCGGCGTGGCCCGCACCGAGCACGTCACCCGCGCCGCCCAGGAGATGAACGTCCCCCAGTCCACCCTCTCGCGCGCCCTCGTCCGCCTGGAGGAGGACCTCGGCGTCGACCTGTTCGTGCGCCGCGGCCGCACCCTCGCGCTGACCGTCGCCGGGCGGACCTTCCTCGGCTCCGTCGAACGCGCCCTCGCCGAGGTCGAGCGGGCCGCCGACGAGGTCCGCGCCGACGCCGACCCGGCCACCGGCAAGGTCGCCTTCGGCTTCCTGCACACCATGGGCGCCGAGACCGTCCCCGGACTGCTGCACGCCTTCCGCGCCGACCACCCCCGCGTCCGCTTCAGCCTCGTGCAGAACTACGGCGAGGCCATGCTTGAGCGGCTGCGCGCCGGGGAGCTGGACCTGTGCCTGACCTCCCCGGTCCCGGACGCCCCCGATCTGGTCGCCCGCCGCCTCGACGAGCAGAAGCTGCGCCTGGTCGTCCCCGCCGACCACACCCTGGCCGGACGCAGGCGCATCCGCCTCGCCGAGGCCGCCGACGAGATCTTCGTGACCCTGGAGCCCGGCTACGGCCTGCGCCGCATCACCGACGCCCTGTGCAAGGAGGCCGGTTTCCGGCCCCGGGTCGCCTTCGAGGGCGAGGAGG
The DNA here is from genome assembly GCF_044754585.1 of Streptomyces sp. NPDC093065. Lineage (NCBI taxonomy): Bacteria > Bacillati > Actinomycetota > Actinomycetes > Kitasatosporales > Streptomycetaceae > Streptomyces > Streptomyces sp. NPDC093065. Next base: position 492,331 of record NZ_JBIVPJ010000002.1, read on the forward strand.
CGGAGACGCTGCGCGGCCTGGTCGCCGCGGGACTCGGCGTCGCCCTGCTGCCGCCGCCCGCCGTGCCCCGCCCCGGCGTGGTCGAACTGACCGTCACGGCCCCGCGCGCCGCCCGCGAGATCGGCGTGGCCTGGCTGGCGGGCCGCACGGACACACCACCCGTCGCGGCGTTCAAGAAGTTCCTGCTGTCGAGGCGGGGCGGCCTCCTGCCGTCCTGACGGCGGCCACTCCCGGCCGGCACATGGCGCCGCCCGGCCCGCGCGAGGACCATGGCCGGATGGCCCGACTCCACGACATCGTCTTCGACTGCGCCCGCCCCGCGTCCACCGCCCGCTTCTGGGCCGCCGCCCTCGACGACTACGCCGTCGCGCCCTACGACGAGGCGGAGTTGGAACGGCTGCGCTCCCTGGGGATCACCAGCACCGAGGACGATCCCACCGTGCTCGTCGAACCGGACGGCGCCGGGCCCCGGCTGTGGTTCCAGCTCGTACCGGAACCCCGGAGCGCGAAGAACCGCGTGCACCTGGACCTGCGGACCGCGGACCCCCAGGCGGAGCTCCGCCGGCTCACCGCCCTCGGCGCGACCGTCCGGACCCGGCATCCGGACCACCTCGTGCTGGCCGATCCCGAAGGCAACGAGTTCTGCCTGTACCCGGCGGGCTGACCGCGGCCCCGGGAGCGCCCGGGTGCGGGAGAGCCCCCGCCGGCCTACCGCCGCAACGACTTCCCGAACCCCGCCGCCAGCGGCATGCGCAGCCCCAGCGGCGGGGGCGCGGCCAGGGCGTCCTCCACCGGACGCGAGAAGGACTGCCCGAACAGCGCACCCATCACGAAGTCCTCCGCCAGGGCGGCGACTTCGTCCCGGTACTGGCGCAGCCCGTGGCCGTCGGAGTGCACCTCGAACCGGCACACGGAGCGGTTCGCCTTCTTCGCCCGGGAGGCCAGCCGGAACGACAACTCCGGGTCGCTGCGCCCGTCGTTCGTGCCGTGCACGATCAGCACCTGCCGCCCGGCGAGCTGCTTCACCGGTTCGGGTGTCGCGGCCACGTCGTCCTCCGGCAGCCAGGGAGCGATCGCCAGCACCGAGTTGACGGCCTCGTGCCCGGCCGCGCGCAGCGCCGCCCGGCCGCCCATGCCGGTGCCGAGCAGGCACAGGGGAACGTCGCCGTAGCGCCGTACCGCCTCCTCCGCGGCCCATTCGGCGTCCCGGGCGAGGTGCGCCTCGGCGCCGTTCCAGCCGCGGTAGCGGTAGTGCACGACATGCGTCGCCAGCCCCTCCTCCCGGCCCGCCCGTGCCAGTCTGCGCCCCAACGCGCGTACGGACGCGGCCGCGAGCAGCGCGGAGGGCCTGCGGTCGGAGACCTCGTCGCCCCCGGGGAGCAGCAGCACCACACCGCTCACCGCCGTCCCCTCCGGACCGAGCGTCCGCCCCAGCCGGGCCCGACGGACCGGCGTCGCTTGCTGTGCCATGGGAGCAGATTCTCAGAAGACCGGGTGTACGGAACCCGTCCGCGCGGTCACCGTTACATATCGGGGAGTCCGTACACCGTCCGCGGCCGTGCCGGCTCCGGCCGTCAGCGCGGGCACCGCGCGTCCGTGCGGGTCCGTGCGTTCGCCCGGTGTTCTACGCGCGTAGGAGTTAGAGTGCGGAAATGACGAGCCAGAGCACCGAGAAGAGCGCCGCGGCGAACAGCGCGACGGGCACCGCGACCGTCTCGAAGACACCGTCGCCCGACCGGATCCGCCGGGCGCCCAAGGTTCTCCTGCACGACCACCTCGACGGCGGGCTGCGTCCCGGCACGGTCGTCGAGCTCGCCCGCGAGACGGGCTACGAGGGCCTTCCCGAGACCGACGCCGACCTGCTCGGCACCTGGTTCCGGCAGGCCGCCGACTCCGGGTCCCTGGAGCGGTACCTGGAGACCTTCTCCCACACCGTCGGCGTCATGCAGACCCGCGACGCCCTGGTCCGGGTCGCCGCCGAGTGCGCCGAGGACCTCGCCGAGGACGGAGTCGTCTACGCCGAGGTGCGGTACGCGCCCGAGCAGCACCTGGAGAAGGGGCTGACCCTCGAAGAGGTCGTCGAGGCCGTCAACGAAGGCTTCCGGGAAGGGGAGCGGCGCGCGCGGGGGAACGGCCGCCGCATCCGGGTCGGCGCCCTGCTCACCGCCATGCGGCACGCCGCCCGCTCCCTGGAGATCGCCGAACTGGCCAACCGCTACCGAGACCTCGGCGTCGTCGGCTTCGACATCGCGGGCGCCGAGGCCGGCTACCCGCCCACCCGGCACCTGGACGCCTTCGAGTACCTGAAGCGGGAGAACAACCACTTCACCATCCACGCCGGCGAGGCCTTCGGGCTCCCCTCCATCTGGCAGGCCCTGCAGTGGTGCGGCGCCGACCGGCTCGGGCACGGGGTGCGCATCATCGACGACATCCAGGTCCACGAGGACGGCTCGGTCAAGCTCGGACGGCTCGCCTCCTACGTCCGGGACAAGCGCATCCCGCTGGAGCTGTGCCCCAGCTCCAACCTCCAGACGGGCGCCGCCGACTCCTACGCCGGGCACCCCATCGGGCTGCTGCGCCGACTGCACTTCCGGGCCACCGTCAACACGGACAACCGGCTGATGTCCCACACCAGCATGAGCCGCGAATTCGAGCACCTTGTCGAGGCGTTCGGTTACACGCTCGACGACATGCAGTGGTTCTCCGTCAATGCGATGAAATCAGCGTTCATTCCTTTCGATGAACGACTGGCCATGATCAATGACGTCATCAAGCCCGGATATGCGGAGCTGAAGTCCGAATGGCTGTTCCAGCAGACCGCTTCCACCAGCGGTGATGCGGAGGACGAGGGCTGATCGGGAGGGGACGGTAATACGGATGCGCGGACCGGCTTTCACAATCCGTCCGCATTTCGATGTTTGCCCACCGGGGTGAGGCGTGTTTACGGTCGAGCACCGCTCACATCCCCGTCACCCCATTACGAGGACGCATTTCCATGAAGCAGTCTGCTGCCAAGACCCTCGGTGTCGCCGCCCTCGGTGCCGCCTTCGCCGCCGCCGGCGCCGGGGCGGCCACCGCGGCCCCCGGGCTCCCCGACACCGCGCAGACGGTGGACTCCGTCGCCCGCACCCTCCCCGCGGAGACCGTCTCCCAGGTCGCGCCCGGCGCGGGCAACGTGCTGGAGCAGGGCCGCAGGATCTCCGGCACCGGCCTGACCGCCGCGCAGCCGGTCGTCGAGCAGGTGGTCGCCGAACAGCTCGCCGAGGGCCCGACCGAGCCGGTCGCCAAGCTGCTCGGCGGAGTGCCGCTGAAGGGCCTGCCCACCCAGGGGCTGCCGGTCAACGGCCTCCCGATCGGCGGCTGACCCCGCCTTCCCCGCACACGCCGATGGGGCGCACCCGGAGACCGGGTGCGCCCCATCGGCGTACCAGAGGGGAGGTACGTCGTCACCAGGCCGTGCGGGCGGCCTTCTCCTCGGACGGGAGCAGGATCCACAGGGCCAGGTAGAGCAGGAACTGCGGACCGGGCAGCAGGCAGGAGACCAGGAAGATCACCCGCATCGTGCCGGCCGAGGTGCCGAAGCGCCGGGCCAGCGCGGCGCACACTCCGCCGATCATGCGGCCGTGGGTGGGGCGGGCGAGGCTGGACATCGCGGCTCCTTCGTGAGCGTGTGGGTGGGGCTGCCCTCCGGCTTCCCCTTCATCTGCCCTCCACGCTACGGAGACGAACGGAACAAAGCGTCGCTCTACGGGGCGATGCCGACCCTGGGAATCGTCGGGGTCCGACCCTGAGCGGGCTCCTCCTGGGGTACGTCCTCCCGCTCGCCGTACCGGTACCGGCGGCGGAGCCGGGCCCGGCCCGCGGGGACGACGGCGAGGTGCGCCAGGGCAACGCCCACCGTGTTCAGCAGCACCGAGTCGATGTCGACGACCTGACCGGGCACCCCGGTCTGCAGCAGCTCGATGCCCACCGACAGCAGGGCGGCCGCGGCCGTGGTGCGCAGCAGGGACGCCAGCGGCGAGACGTGCAGCCGCCCGCCGGCCAACGGCAGCAGGACGCCCAGCGGCGCCAGCAGCGCCAGCCCGCCCCCGAGCGAGCGCGCGGCCTCGGGCCCGCCCAGCGCCAGGTCGGCACGGATCCCGGCGAAGGGCTCCAGGTTGGGAGGCAGCACCCAGGGAACGTCCAGCGGTCGCAGCGCGTACCAGGCGACGAACGCGAGATGCGCGACGAGGAGAACGCTTCCTGTCACACGGATGCGGAGCGCGACGCTGCCGCCGAGGAACCCATGACGCTGCACGTCCCCCTAGACGCGGCCCGCGCCGCGCACGGTTCCGGTCCCTCACACGCAAGGGTGAGGCTTGCGCCACATGGCTCCGTACGGCCTCCGCGGCCCGTACGGCTCCCGCCGCCCCGTACGGGCGCCGCGGCCCCTCAGCCCCCCGCGACCTCGTCGGCCGGCGGCTCGTTGCTGCCGGGCCGGGACCGGACCTCGTCCGTGCAGGTGTAGCGGCGGGCGGACCGGTCTGCGGGGCCGGCCAGGATCACGGACCCGTCGCCCTCGGCCGCGGCGGAGTCGGAGAAGGTGCACACGACCTGGGCGAGGGCGTACGAGGTGAGGTCGTCGGGATCCGTGCTCAGCCGCAGCGTGTCCTCGGGATCGCCGGAGCGCGGTCCGGTCACCGTGATCCCGCGGCGCACGTCCGACGTGTACCCGGCCTCCTTCTCCGCGGGCGACGGCTGCTCCGCCAGCTCGTTCAGCAGCCCCTGGGCCACCAGCACGCGCCGCCCAGAGTCCGACGCGCCGTCCGGCGCCCGCACCGTGCGGTCCACGGCCACCAGCGACGAGCCGCACAGCAGGAAGACCTGCGCCGGCAGTCCGGGCGTGGCCCGCGTCGACACGTCCGGCTCGGCGAGCGAGCAGCGCACCCGCGAGGGCGCGGGGCCGTAGTCCGTCGGCACCTCGGTGGCGCGGATGCCGCACCCGGCCAGCAGCACGGCCAGTACCGGGAGCCCGCAGAGGGCCGGCAGACGGCGTACGGTCATCAGACCTGTCCCTTCGCGTCCTTGCCCCGGTCCTCGGTTCCCTCGTCGGCCGCGCGGTCCTCGTCGGCGGGCGGGGACGGGTCTTGCGGCAGCCGCAGCGTGAACACCGCGCCGCCCTCCGGGGCGTTCTCGGCGGTGATCTCGCCGCCGTGGATGTGCGCGTTCTCCAGGGCGATGGACAGGCCGAGCCCGCTGCCCTCGGAACGCGGCCGGGAGGCGCTCGCCTTGTAGAAGCGGTCGAAGACGTGCGGCAGGACGTCCTCGGGGATGCCGGGGCCGTTGTCCCGCACCCGGATGACGATCTCGTCGTCCGCCCGCGCCACGGACACCCTGACCGGCGATCCGCCGTGCTTGAGCGCGTTGCCGATCAGGTTGGCGAGGATGACGTCCAGACGGCGCGGGTCGAGCCGGGCGTGGATGCCGCGCTCGGCGTCCAGGTCGACGGCGTCCAGCCAGGCACGGGCGTCGATGCAGGCGGTGATCTGGTCGGCCACGTCGACGTCGTCCAGGACGAGACGGGCGGTGCCCGCGTCGAAGCGGGTCACCTCCATCAGGTTCTCCACCAGGTCGTTCAGCCGCCGCGTCTCGCTCACCACCAGCCGTACGGCCGGCTCGACCATCGGGTCGAAACTCCCGCCCTCGCCCTCTGCCTCGCCCGCGTACTCCAGCTCCTCCTCCAGCACCTCCGTCACCGCGGTGAGCGCCGTCAGCGGCGTACGCAGCTCGTGGCTCATGTCCGCGACGAAGCGCCGGGAGGCCTGCTCCCGGCCCGCCATGTCCGCGACCCGCTTCTCCAGGTTCTCGGCGGCGTTGTTGAAGGTGCGGGACAGATCGGCCAGTTCGTCGGTGCCGGACACCCGCAGCCGGGTGTCCAGCTTCCCCTCGCCCAGGCGCCGCGCCGCGACCCCGAGCCGGTGCACCGGCTTCAGCACGGTCGTCGCCAGGGCCTGGGCGAGCAGCGCGGAGCCGAGCAGGGCGAGCGCGGTGGCGATCCCCAGCGACCAGGCGAGCGAGTTCAGGTCCTTCGCCTCCGGTTCCAGCGACTTGAGCATGTAGCCGGTCGGCCCGCCGCCGATCACCTTCGTGCCGGCCACCAGGTACGGGGTGTCGTCGTCGGTTATCCGCTGCCAGTACAGGTGGTACGGGTGCTTGTTGGCCGAGGTGAGCTTCTGCTCCTTGTTCACCGCCGTGCGCAGCGACTCGGGCACGTCGGACAGCGTGAAGCCGCCCAGGCCGCCGGAACTGCCGTACACGGCGTCGCCGTCGGCGCCCTCGGCGACCAGCAGCACGCCGAACCGCTGGCTGCTGTTGGCCATCTGCCCCGCGGTGTGCTGCACCTCGTCCTGCGTGGGGTGCTCGGGCAGCGCGCCCGCCCGGTTCTGCATCTCCTGGCCGAAGTCGCGCAGCACGGCGTCCTGGGTACGGGTGAGCACCGCCTCCCGGTTCAGCCAGTACGCGATGCCGGACGCCGACACGGCGGCGGTGAGCGCCACGAGCCCGAAGACGAGGACCAGCCGCAGGCGCAGGCTGGTGAAGCGCAGCCCGGACCAGACTCCCTTGCGAGCCGCGGCCAGACCGCGGGCACCCCCCTGGTTCTCCTTGGTCACTGAGGCGGATCCAGCCGGTAGCCGACACCCCGCACGGTACGGATCAGGGTCGGGGACGACGGCACGTCCTCGACCTTGGCGCGCAGCCGCTGGACGCACGCGTCCACCAGCCGGGAGTCACCGAGGTAGTCGTGCTCCCACACCAGCCGCAGCAACTGCTGCCGGGACAGCGCCTGTCCCGGCCGCCGGCTCAGCTCGAGCAGCAGCCGCAGCTCGGTCGGCGTCAGCTGGAGGTCCTCGCCGTTCTTCGTCACGGTCATCGCGGAGCGGTCGATGACCAGGCTGCCGAAGCTCGCCGAGTCGGTGGACTCCCGCTCCCCGCGCCGCAGCACGGCCCGGATCCGGGCGTCGAGGACCCGGCCCTGGACGGGTTTGACCACGTAGTCGTCCGCGCCCGACTCGAGACCGACGACCACGTCGATGTCGTCGTTGCGCGCGGTCAGCAGGATGATCGGCAGCTGGTCGGTGCGCCGGATGCGACGGCACACCTCGAAACCGTCGATGCCGGGCAGCATCACGTCCAGCACGATCAGGTCCGGCCGCTGCTCGCGCAACAGCTTCAGACCGTCCTCACCACTGGCAGCGGTGGCCACCCGGTGGCCCTGGCGGGTCAGGGAGAGCTCCAGGGCCGTGCGGATGGCGTCGTCGTCCTCGATCAGCAACAGGGAAGGCACGTGCTCATTCTGGCCCATGAGGGGGTGGGTGTTCGACCTGTGGGTGCGGATGGGGTCCGACCACGCCGCCGGACCCTGTGAAGGAACGGTGGTGCGACCGTGACGGACCCCTGTGACAGCTCTGTGACAGTCGGCGGACACGGCCATGAAGTCGCCGGGGCAAGCTTTTCGTCACAAGCAAGACGGCAAGTCGCAACACGGCAAGTCGCAGCACCAGACCGAACACCGGAAGTCCACGACGGGGGGCGCGAGATGAACACGCTGAAGGGCACCAACACCAGCGCAGTGGTCACGCGTCTGCACGACGTGCACGCACACCGGGGTTCCGAGAAGTCCGGTGCCGTGAGCGGGCGGGGGTGCGCTCGCGGCACCGGGCGTCAGCACACCGCGTACATGACGGTGGTCGACGCCCGCACGGGGGAAACGGGGAACACGGGGGACCGGGGGGAGACGCACGGGGGAACCGCGTACGGGGAGGCGCAGGGGGAGCGCACGTCACTGTCGGAGGCGGAGTTCACCGCCTACGTGCAGGAGCGCCGCTCCTCCCTGTACGCGACCGCCTACCACCTGACCGGGGACCGCTTCGAGGCCGAGGACCTGCTGCAGAGCGCGCTGTTCTCGACCTACCGGGCGTGGGACCGGATCAGTGACAAGGCGGCGGTCGGCGGATACCTCCGCCGCACCATGACCAACCTGCACATCAGCGCCTGGCGGCGCCGCAAGCTCAACGAGTACCCGACCGAGGAACTGCCGGAGACGCCCGGCGACATGGACGCGATGCGCGGCACCGAACTGCGCACGGTCCTGTGGCAGGCGCTCGCCCGGCTGCCCGAACTCCAGCGCACCATGCTGGTCCTGCGCTACTACGAGGGCCGCACGGACCCGGAGATCGCGGACATCCTCGACATCAGCGTCGGCACGGTGAAGTCCAGCATCTGGCGGTCGCTCCGCCGGCTGCGCGAGGACGAGGTCCTCAGCTTCGGCCGTGACCGTGAGGACGCCTTCGGCGAACTGGTCGCCTGAGGGCAGGGGGCGGGGCCCCGTGAAAAAAAATTCGGGCCGGGGTGTATCAGGGGGCGGGACCCGGGCTCTAACTCACGGGGAAGCACCACGGGGGACACGGGGATCACGGGGGATCCACGGGGGAGTGGAAAGGGAGCGGGACTGGAGGGCCGGGGGGTCCGTCCAGTCCCGCTTCCGCGTGCAGGGGGCAGGTGTCACACCGTCGTACGGCTGGTGGCGCACCGGCCGGCCGCCGCGGCGGCCAGGCGGCCCATCGCCTCGTCCCGGTCGCAGGCGTGGGCGCCCAGGGCCGTCTGCCGGGCGATGACCGACCGCTCCTGCCGCATCAGCCGCCAGCCCCTGCGCAGCAGGAACGGCACCGACTTGCGGCCCTCGCGCAGATCCCGCAGGAACCGGCGGCGGAAGGTCGTCAGCGGGCCCCGGCTCAGGCACAGCGCGTCGGCCAGGACGCCCAGCTCCCGGCAGCGCCCCACCAGTTCCGCGGCGAAGATGCCCTCCGCCAGGAACAGTGGCGTCCGCCCGATGTCGACCGTGTCCTCGCCGGTGCGGGCACTGAGCGAGAGGTCGTAGACCGGCACGTCGGTACGGCCCGTGCGGCACAACTCCCCGATGGCGGCGACCGCCGCGTCCGCGTCCCACGACGCAGGGTGGTCCCAGTCGATGTCGGAGCTCTGGGGCACCGTCGGCAGCGTCGGGTCGGTGCCCTCCTTGTAGAAGTCGTCGAGGCGCAGCACCGGGAGACCGGAGTGCGCGGCGAGGAGGGACTTGCCGGAGCCGGAAGGGCCGCAGAGCAGCACGACTCGCGTCGGTATGGGCGGATGGGAGCTCACGGGAGACCAGTCTGAGGCATCGAACGGCCGTCGTACGACCCCGCGGGCGGACTTTGCCGCGCGCATCACATCTCGGTCGCGCTGTGCGGTGACCTCATCACGGTGCGCACTGTTGTCAGGGCAGTCCGTAGCAATCCACACCAAGAGGTGGCTCACCGATGGCCCGACACGCGTCCCCCCGCACACCCGCCGCCCAGCGCGCCCTGGTCCTCCTCGCGACTGCCGGAGTCGCCCTCGGCGCAGGCGCGGCCACGGCCTCCGCGGCGGACGGCGGCGAAACGATCGCCGGCCTGGCCCACACCCGCCCCACCTCGCTGGGCAGCATCGACCCGCAGGCGGGCCTGGCGGCCGTGACCGGCACCGTCGGCTACGTCACCGGCCCGGTCGCCGACCTCAAGCCCAACCCGCTGGCCGGCACCGGCGTCGACCCGCTGGACAACGGCGTCGGCACCAAGGTCGCCGACTTCCAGCCGCTGACGTCCACGGCCCTGACGGGGCCGGTCGCGCAGGCGCAGTCCCTGGGTTCCGTGCCGGTGGTGGGGGAGGTGACGGGGCTGCTGCGCTGACGCGGTTTCGCGCACGTCGGGCCGCGATCCCTCCGAGCGGGGGTCGCGGCCCGTTTCCGTCGGGGTGGTTCGCCCTGTCCGTTCGTCGCGGGGGCTTTGCGGGGCGGCCGTCTAATCTGTGGTGACTCACGTTTCGCGCAAGTGGTGCTAGGGGGCCGAGTGCACAACGACGATGGAATCAACGGGGCCGGCGGCGGAGCCGACGGGCATCCCGAGGATCGTCCCCCCGCCCCCCACACGGTGATCGACGGCCGTTACGAGCTGCTGGAGCCCATCGGCAGTGGCGGGATGGGCGAGGTCTGGAAGGCCCACGACCGGCGGCTGCGCCGGCTCGTCGCCGTGAAGGGGCTGCTCGACCACCGGGCCATGACCGCGGACACGCAGAAGGCGGCCATGCAGCGGGCCCGCCGGGAGGCGGAGGCGCTGGCCAAGATCGAGCACCAGAACGTGGTGACGGTCCACGACCGGATCGAGACCGCCGACCAGGTCTGGATCGTGATGAAACTGCTCGAAGGGCAGTCGCTGGCCGACTTGTTGAGCCGTGACCGGGTCCTCGGCGTGCCCAGGGCCGCGGAGATCGGTCTCCAGATGGCCCAGGGCCTGCGGGCGGTGCACGAGGCGTCGGTCCTGCACCGCGACGTCAAGCCGGGCAACGTACTGGTGCGGGACGGCGGCCAGGTGGTCCTGGTGGACTTCGGCATCGCCACCTTCGAGGGCGCGGACCGGGTCACCCGGCACGGCGGCGTCATCGGCACACCCCCCTACCTCGCGCCCGAACTCTTCGCCCCCGCCTCCCCAGGCCCCACGTCCGCCTCCGACCTGTGGGCGCTGGGCGTCACCCTGTACGAGATGGTCGAGGGACGCCTGCCCTTCGGCGGCAGCGAGGTCTGGGAGGTGCAGGCGAACATCCAGCAGTCGCCCGAGCCCGTCCTCCGGTACGCCGGCCCTCTCGGTCCCGTCGTCCAGGCGCTGTTGGTCACGGACCCGGACAGCCGCCCGGACGCGGCCACGGCGGAGGCGATGCTCCGGGAGGTCCTCGCGGATCCGGCCCCGCCGACCCCGGCCAGGCCTGCCACTCCGGCCCCCGCCCCCGTACCCACGGTCCGGTCCGCGCCGCCCGCCCCACGGCCCACGCCGGCGGAGGCCGTACGGGTACTCGACACGTCGCCGTCCGAGGCCGCTCTTCCCGAGCCGTCGCCGAAGGCGGGGGGCGGAGACCGCGGTGGCTTCCGGGGCTGGAAGGCGGCGGCGGTCGTGGTGTGCGCCGCTCTGCTCGCCGGAGGAGGCTGGCTCCTGTCGCAGAGCGGCTCGGGGGACAAGCAGGACGACGCGGCGGGGGAGCGGGGCGGGGGAGCCGCCGAGGGGGGCACGGAGAAGGCGTGGGAGCAGTGGAGGAGCGAGAACGAGCGGCTGACCATCGGTGCCAAGAGCGACCAGCCCGGACTGAGCTTCCGCGACAAGGCGGGCGTGTGGAGCGGATTCGACATCGACATCGCCCATGCCCTCGCCGGAAAGCTGGGCTACGACCGGGACCACGTCGATTTCTACCCGGTGACCACGGGGAACCGGGCGAGCAAGTTGGCGAACGGGGACGTGGACCTGGTCATCGCCTCGTACAGCATGACCGCTGAACGCGAGAAGAAGGACAACATCAACTTCGTCGGCCCCTACTACAAGGCCGGCAGCAGCCTCCTCGTCCGCAGGCACTCAGTGAACCACGACCTCAACAGCGCAGCCGACGTGAAGACGCAGCACGTCCAGGTGTGCACCGCACGGGATTCCACGTACGCGAACAGGTTGCAGACGGAGGGCTACACCACAGGGAAGTGGCAGCCCGATTCCTACAAGGAGTGCGTGGACAGGCTGCTGGACGAGCAGTCAGCGGTGTACGCGGTCGCCTCGGACGACGTGCTTCTCGCCGGGTACGCCAACGACGATCCGAAGAACCTGAAACTGCTCCCCAGCGGCGCGGGCTCGGAACCGTACGGGGTGGCGCTGCCGAAGGGCAAGCCTCTGCTGAAGAGCAAGGTGTGCTCGGGACTCCAGGAGGTCCTGGCCGGAGACGAGTGGTCCGAGATGTACATGAAGGACCTGTCCCCGCTGACCGGAAGGAAGACGCCGCCGAGCAAACCGGAGCTGCGGCCGTGCTCCGGTGAGTGAGTGACCTGGCGGGCCGCGGCTCCTCCGGACGGAGCGGAGCCGCGGCCCTGTCGGCGGGGCGGGTGGCGCCGAGTGACGGTGAGGACGGGGAGTCGGTCAGTACGACGAACCCGAGGCGCCCAGTGCGCCCGTCGGGTGCCAGACGGTCTTCGTCTCCAGGAACGCCGTCATGCGGTCGGTGCCCGGCGTCGCCGACCAGTCGGCGTCGTCCACAGGCTGTGGACGCAGGACGCGCTTGAGGTTGTCCGCCGCCGCGATCTCCAGCTCCTTGGCCAGCTCCTCGTCGGCGCCCGCGAGGTCGATCGCGTTGACGTCCTGGTGGGAGGCGAGCGGGGTGGCGATCTCCGCCGTGCGGCCGGAGAGGATGTTGACCACGCCGCCGGGGAGGTCGGAGGTGGCCAGGACCTCGCCCAGGGAGAGGGCGGGGAGCGGGGACTTCTCCGACGCGATCACGACCGCCGTGTTGCCCGTCGCGATGACCGGGGCGATCACCGAGACCAGGCCCAGGAAGGACGACTTCTGCGGGGCCAGGACGGCGACGACGCCGGTCGGCTCCGGGGAGGACAGGTTGAAGAAGGGGCCCGCGACCGGGTTGCCGCCGCCGACCACCTGGGCGATCTTGTCGGTCCACCCCGCGTACCAGACCCAGCGGTCGATCGCGGCGTCGACCTGCGCCGCCGCCTTCGACTTCGACAGGCCCTCGGCGTCGGCGACCTCCGCGACGTACTGGTCGCGGCGGCCCTCCAGCATCTCGGCGACGCGGTAGAGGATCTGGCCGCGGTTGTACGCCGTCGCCCCGGACCAGCCGCCGAACGCCTTGCGCGCGGCGACCACCGCGTCACGGGCGTCCTTGCGGGAGGAGAGGGGGGCGTTCGCCAGCCACTTGCCCTTCGTGTCGCTCACCTCGTACACCCGGCCGCTCTCGGAACGCGGGAACTTCCCGCCGACGTACAGCTTGTAGGTCTTGAACACCGACAGTCGTGCATCAGACATCGAGGTACGCCTCCAGGCCGTGGCGGCCGCCCTCGCGGCCGAAGCCCGACTCCTTGTAACCGCCGAACGGCGAGGTCGGGTCGAACTTGTTGAACGTGTTGGACCAGATCACTCCCGCGCGGAGCTTGTTCGCGACCGCCAGGATGCGCGAGCCCTTCTCCGTCCAGATGCCGGCCGACAGGCCGTACGGGGTGTTGTTGGCCTTGGCGACCGCCTCGTCCGGCGTCCGGAACGTCAGCACGGACAGGACCGGGCCGAAGATCTCGTCGCGGGCGACGGTGTGCGCCTGGGTGACGTTCGTGAAGAGCGTCGGGGCGAACCAGTAGCCGTTCTCCGGGAGTTCGCAGGCCGGGGACCAGCGTTCGGCGCCCTCCGCCTCACCCTGGTCGGCGAGGGCGGTGATCCGGGCCAGCTGCTCGGCGGAGTTGATCGCGCCGATGTCGGTGTTCTTGTCCAGCGGGTCGCCCAGGCGGAGGGTGGTGAGCCTGCGCTTGAGGGAGTCGAGCAGCTCGTCGTGGATCGACTCCTGCACCAGCAGGCGGCTGCCCGCGCAGCAGACCTGGCCCTGGTTGAAGAAGATGCCGCTGACGACGCCCTCGACGGCCTGGTCGATCGGGGCGTCGTCGAAGACGATGTTGGCGCCCTTGCCGCCCAGCTCCAGGGTGAGCTTCTTGCGGGTGCCCGCGACCGTGCGCGCGATCTGCTTGCCGACGGCCGTGGAGCCGGTGAAGGCCACCTTGTTCACGTCGGGGTGGGCGGTCAGCGCGGCGCCGGCGCGGCCGTCACCGGTGATGATGTTGACGACGCCCTTGGGCAGGCCGGCCTGACGGCAGATGTCCGCGAAGAACAGGGCGGACAGGGGGGTGGTCTCGGCGGGCTTGAGGACCACCGTGTTGCCGGTCGCGAGCGCCGGGGCGATCTTCCAGGCCAGCATCAGGAGCGGGAAGTTCCACGGGATGACCTGGCCCGCGACGCCCAGCGGGCGCGGGTTCGCGCCGTAGCCGGCGTGGTCGAGCTTGTCGGCCCAGCCCGCGTAGTAGAAGAAGTGCGCGGCGGCCAGGGGGAGGTCGGCGTCCCGCGTCTCCTTGATCGGCTTTCCGTTGTCCAGGGTCTCCAGGACCGCGAGCTCACGGCTGCGCTCCTGGATGACGCGGGCGATGCGGAAGAGGTACTTCGCGCGCTCCGCGCCGGGCAGCGCCGACCATTTCTCGAAGGCCTTGCGGGCCGCCTTCACCGCGCGGTCGACGTCCGCCTCCCCGGCCTCGGCGACCTCGGAGAGGACCTCCTCCGTGGACGGCGAGACGGTCTTGAAGACCTTGCCGTCGGCCGCGTCGGTGAACTCGCCGTCGATGAACAGGCCGTACGAGGGGGCGATGTCGACGACCGCGCGGGACTCGGGCGCCGGTGCGTACTCGAATGCGGATGCGGATGCAGATGCCATGGTGATCAGTCCACCGTCACGTAGTCGGGGCCGGAGTAACGGCCTGTGGCCAGCTTCTGGCGCTGCATCAGCAGGTCGTTCAGCAGCGAGGAGGCACCGAAGCGGAACCAGTGGTTGTCCAGCCAGTCCTCGCCCGCCGTCTCGTTGACCAGGACCAGGAACTTGATCGCGTCCTTCGCGGTGCGGATGCCGCCGGCCGGCTTCACGCCGACCTGGACGCCGGTCTGCGCGCGGAAGTCGCGGACCGCCTCCAGCATGAGGAGCGTGTTGGCGGGCGTGGCGTTGACCGCGACCTTGCCGGTGGAGGTCTTGATGAAGTCCGCCCCGGCCAGCATGCCGAGCCAGCTCGCGCGGCGGATGTTGTCGTACGTCGACAGCTCGCCGGTCTCGAAGATGACCTTCAGGCGGGCATCCGTGCCGCAGGCCTCGCGCACGGCGGTGATCTCGTCGTACACCTTCATGTAGTGCCCGGCGAGGAACGCGCCGCGGTCGATGACCATGTCGACCTCGTCGGCGCCCGCCGCCACGGCCTCGCGCACGTCGGCCAGCTTGACGGCCAGTGAGGCGCGGCCGGCCGGGAAGGCGGTGGCCACCGAGGCGACCTTCACGCCGGAGCCGGCGACGGCCTCCTTCGCGGTGGGCACCATGTCGGGGTACACGCAGACGGCGGCGGTGGCGGGGGCCGTGCGGTCGCTCGGGTCGGGGCGGACCGCCTTCGCGCCGAGCGCCCGGACCTTGCCCGGGGTGTCCGCGCCTTCCAGCGTCGTCAGGTCGACCATCGAGATGGCGAGGTCGAGGGCGTACGCCTTCGCGGTGGTCTTGATGGAACGGGTGCCGAGGGAGGCGGCGCGCGCCTCCAGGCCGACCGTGTCGACGCCGGGCAGCCCGTGGAGGAAGCGGCGCAGCGTGCTGTCGGACGCGGTGACGTCGGCGAGTCCGTGTGCGGGGCCGTTCGTGGGTCCCTGTGCGGCGGGTGCAGTGGTGGGCATGGTCACCAGGTGAGCATATCTACGCGCGTAGCGGTCTGTACAGCCCCGGACGCGGGTTCGGTGGAACGGCACCGCCTGTGAAGCTCCGCCCGGGCGTCGGGCACAATCGGCTGCATGACGACCCCGGAGCCCCAGTCGCCCTCGCCGCAGCCGACGGAACCCGTGTCCAAGGACCGGATCTACCGCTCGCCCGCAGGCATCGCCGGAGGCGTGCTGGTGCTCGCCCTCGCGCTGTGGCTCGGTATCGACGCCCTGGTCGTGGGCGAGGGGAACACCCGCTGGAAGGCGCTCGCGGTGCTGCTCTTCCTCGTGCCGCTCGTCGCCGCCTACACCGTGCGGCCCGCCGTCTTCGCGAACGAAGACCGGCTGCGGGTGCGCAATCCGTTCCGCGTGATCGTGCTCCCCTGGGGGCAGGTCGAGTCGTTCCGGTCCGCCTACTCCAACGAGGTCTTCGCCGACGGCGGCGACAAGTACCAGCTGTGGTCCATTCCCGTCTCGCTGCGGGGGCGCAAGAAGGCCGCGCGGCGGGAGGACCGGCGGGTCGCCGGTGGTGCCGGTGGTGGCCGCAGGCGCGGTGGGATGCTCGGGGGCGCGGGTCAGCCCGGCTCGCGGTTCGACGGGCCGGCCTCCGCCGCCGTCGAGGCGGACGGGCCGGTGCGGGCCCAGGGCGACAAGGTCATGGACGAGCTGCGCGAGCTGTGGGAGGCGCGGAAGGACGCCGCGAGCTCCAAGGGCGAGGTGACGGTGCGGTGGGCCTACGAGATCGTCGTGCCCGTGGTGGTCGGGGCGGTGGCGCTGGCGGTGCTGCTCGGGATCGGGTGAGAGTCCGGGGCATCGGGTGAGTGTCGTCCGGGGGCCCTTGCGGGCCCCCGGTCTCGTCAGATGCCGGCTGCCGCCGACAGGTCGCGCTTGAGTCCCGTCAGCAGGTCCGTCGCCCTCGCCCGGGCCGCCGGGAGACCGGCGTGCGTGGCGACCGGGACGACCACCTCCAGGTAGCACTTCAGCTTGGGCTCGGTGCCGCTCGGGCGGACGATCACCCGGGCGCCGTCGAGCGTGTAGCGCAGGCCGTCCGTGGGCGGCAGCGTGTCCGTGCCCCGGGTGAGGTCCTCCGCCTTCGTGACGGGCAGGCCGGCGAGGCCCGTCGGGGGCTGTTCGCGCAGGCGGTGCATCGCGGCGGCGATGAGGGAGAGATCCTCCACGCGGACCGAGAGCTGGTCGGTGGCGTGCAGGCCGTGCTCCACGGCGATGTCGTCGAGGAGGTCCAGGAGGGTGCGGTCCGCTTCCTTGAGAGTCGAGGCCAGCTCCGTGATCAGGAGGGCCGCGGTGATGCCGTCCTTGTCGCGGACGCCCTCCGGGTCGACGCAGTAACCCAGGGCCTCCTCGTAGCCGTAGCGGATGTTCTCCACGCGGGCGATCCACTTGAAGCCGGTCAGGGTCTCGACGTGGGGGACGTTCGCCTTCGCGGCGATGCGGCCGAGGAGGGAGGACGACACGATCGACTCCGCGAACGTGCCGTGTGCTCCGCGGGTGACCAGGTGGGCGGCGAGCAGGGCGCCGACCTCGTCGCCCCGGAGCATGCGCCAGCCGGCCGGGTCCGCGGGGTCGGGTACGGCGACGGCCAGGCGGTCCGCGTCCGGGTCGTTGGCGATGACCAGGTCGGGGGCGGTCTCGCGGGCCCTGGCGAAGGCGAGGTCCATCGCGCCGGGCTCTTCCGGGTTGGGGAAGGCGACGGTGGGGAAGTCCGGGTCGGGGTCGGCCTGCTCGGTGACGACGACCGGCGGCGGGAAGCCGGCCCGGTCGAAGGCGGCGAGGAGGGTGTCCCTGCCGACGCCGTGCATCGCGGTGTAGACCGTGCGGGCGGTGCGGGGGGAGCCGGGGGCGAGGACGGCGTCCGTGCGGGTGAGGTAGGCGTCGAGGACGTCGTCGCCGAGGGTCTGCCAGCCGGATTCGGGGCGGGGGACGTCGTGGAGGGAGCGTACGGCGTCGATCTCCGCGGCGATCTCGGCGTCGGCGGGGGGCACGATCTGGGAGCCGTCGCCGAGGTACACCTTGTAGCCGTTGTCGCGGGGCGGGTTGTGGCTGGCGGTGACCTCCACGCCGGCCACGGCGCCGAGGTGCCGGATCGCGAAGGCGAGCACGGGGGTGGGGAGGGGGCGGGGGAGTACGGCCGCCCTGAGGCCGGCACCCGTCATCACCGCGGCGGTGTCGCGGGCGAAGTCCTCCGACTTGTGGCGGGCGTCGTAGCCGACGACGACCAGGCCGGCCGTGCCGTCCCCGTGGGGGGTCCCCTGCTTCTTCAGGTACGCGGCGAGGCCGGCGGCGGCACGGATGACGACCGAGCGGTTCATGCGCATCGGGCCGGCGCCCAGTTCGCCGCGGAGGCCGGCGGTGCCGAACTGGAGGGTGCCGGAGAAGCGTGCGGTGAGCTCGGCGTGGTTCCCGGCGTGGGTTCCGGCCTCGATGAGGCGGGCGAGCTCCGCGCGGGTGTCCGCGTCGGGGTCCTCGGCCAGCCATGCCTTGGCTCGTGCGAGGAGGTCGTCGTCGTTCACGTCTTGCACGTCTTCCACGTCGGTCAGCCTCTCGGGTGCGGTGTCGGTACGTTGTGGTGCGGGTGCGGGTGCGGGTGCGGGTGCGGGTGCGGGTGCGGGTGCGGATGCCTGCGGCGCCTGTGCGGGTTCGGTGGGGGTGCGCGTGGCGCCCTGGGTTCGGTGGTGGGTCGGGGGGGGGGCGGGGGGGGGGGGGCCGCGCGCCAGCCCCGCGACCCTCGCGCCCACAAA